>NZ_JBSFZS010000071.1:0-43649 GCF_053600395.1 Streptomyces sp. NPDC005070
GGGGGGGGGAGCCCCCCGGGAACGTGGTGGGGGGGGGGGCGCTCCTTGGTCCCGGGACGTGCTGTGGCGCTGAGCGCTTGGTCCCGGGACACGCTGGTGGCGCTGAGCACTTGGCGCCGATATCGGTGGGGGCCGGGGGCGTTCGCCGGTATTGGTCGGGTCAGGGTGGCCGGTGGCGGCAGAGTGTTCGGGGGTGGCCGGGGGCGTCTGGGTGTTCGGGGGTCCCGTGGTGGCCGGTGGCGCCGGGCGCGTTCGGCCTGGCCGCGACGCTTCCCTGTTCCCGGGCCCGTCTCCCTCGCCGTCGCCTACTGGGCGTGGCCGTGACCGTGGCGCTCGGCGTACGGAGACGTCACCGATGGCGTGTCCAGGCGGGCGGTGATGACGAGGGTGCCCTCCTCGATCTGGTAGTCGAGCGGGAGGCCGAGACCACGCATGGCGGCCACCATGCCGGTGTTCGACGCCTGCGTGACGGCGTACACGCTCTCGCAGCCGGCCTCGACGGCCATCGCCACCAGGCGGCCGAGCAGTTCGATGCCGATTCCGCGCCGCTGCCACTCGTCCTCGACGAGCAGTGCGACCTCCGTCTCGTCGCCGTCCCAGAGCAGATGACCGAGCCCGACGATCCTGCCGGACGCCGTCCGCACGGCGAGGGTGCGACCGAAACTGGGGCTGAGCAGGTGGTTGAGGTACCGGTACGCGTCCCCGACGGGGCCGTGGTACCGCATGCTCAGCGTGCGCGGCGAGCAGCGTTCGTGCATCGCCTTGGCGGCCTCGACGTCCGAGACGTCCGCGCGCTGCACGGTGATCGCGTTGCCCTCGGGCAGCGTCAGCAGGTCCTGTCCGCGCGGAACGCGCGGGCCGAGCCGCGCGTCCAGTTCGACCAGCGCCCGCGCCCGGGCGAACTCGGTCGGTGTGAACGGCAGATACGGCCGCTCCACCGTGATCACGCCGCCTTCCGGAGCGCGCAGCCGCATCACCGTGTCCTCAAGCGCCCCCTCCACGGGAGCTCCCTGCGTCGCCCGGCCGGAGACGGGGGAGGTCGCGGGCAGCGAACGGATCGTGCACCGCCCGAGCAACTGCCGCAACGCGAGGGGAAGTTCGGAGGCGTCGAGTGCTGTACGGGTGGCCAGGCCGAGCACCCGGGTCGGCGCGTCCACCAGGTCGTGGGCGTCGGCCCGCTCGATCCAGGTCGACGTGCCGCCGGCCTGCGCCACGCTGCGGGTGATCTCGGAGGTGGCCAGCTCGGCGGGCGCGCGCAGCAGGAACTCGTCGACCGTTCCGTCGGCCAGCGGGTGCGTCTGGAGGCTCAGGATGTCGACCTGGCGCTCCGCGAGCGCCGTGCAGAGCGCGGCGAGCGAACCCGGCGCGTCCTTCACCGTCGTCCGCATCCGCAGCAGCACGGTCGCCTCCACGGCCGGCAGGGGCGTGGAGGCCGTCGCATCCGCCGCGGAGAGCGCGCCCGTTCGCCCGTCGGAGGGCGGCCGGGCGCCGGTATCGCTCGTCGGCGGCGCGTGACCGTGGCGGCGTGCCCACCATGTGTGGAATCCGGCCGTGGCGACCAGGAACACCGCCGAGATCACCAGCAGCGCGGGACCGTCGGGCCCGTGCCCGATCAGGTTGGCCACTCCGTCCGCGACCGCCACGGCCGTGAACAGCGCGGCGAGTTCGACGACGTCCCGTCGCCAGTGGTGAACGGGCCGTCCGTGCTTCGCACGTGTCACATCAGACATGTCTGGAGTCATACAGTCACTGTGAAGGAATGGTGTTGCGTGATCACGAACGGCTTGTGACTGATCGGTTAAGTGTCCTTCTGTCCTATTTGCAGTTCTTTTTACGGGTCTTTTGCCTCGAACGTAAGACCTGACTGCCCACCTGGTCAGGGCCGCCGGACCACCGCCGGCCCTGAGACGAGACCTTCCCGTTGGGGGGCTCCCTGTATGGGGCGGCGGCTTCCCACATCAGGCAACAGCTCCCCGCGTCAGGCAACCGCCTCCCGTGTCAGCGAGGTCCGCAGCCGTCGGGCCTGGGTCACCATCCTGGACGAGCCCCGCCGTTCGGCGGCGCCGGCGAGATGCGCGAGATCACCACGCGCCCCGGCCCGCTCGGCGCAGTCGGCGGCGATGGCCAGCAGCTCACCGAGCCCTCGCACCGCGCCGCTGCCCGTACCGCCGCCCGCACCGTCGGCGGCGAGCTCGGCGAGCAGAGCCGGCAACAGACCGCGCAGCACCGACCAGACCGTGGCGTACGCACCCGTGGCCGCCGCCGTGCGGATCGACTCGGCCAGCCGGGACTTCTTCAGAGCGCCCCTCAGCACCAGTTCCCCGAGGTCCGCGCCGAGCCGGCCGGCGTCGAGCTGTCCCCGGGCGGCGAGGACCAGCAGGGCGTCCACCGCGGCGAGCCGGTCCTCGGCATGCCGGGCACCGAGCCCGTACGCCACGCACAGATGCAGTGCTTCGCCCGCCGTGCCGTCGGCCTCGGCGAGCAGCGGCAGCAACGCGGTGTGCATGCGGCCGTCCTCCACCGCGGCCGTGCTGAAGTCGCTCAGGAGCCGCGCCGCCACCAGTTCCCGGCGTCCCGGTACGACGGCCGGCCAGTACCGCCGGTGCGTGCCGCCCCAGTGCCAGCAGTACGAGCGGTCCTTGAACGCCGTGAGGGGGCGGCCGAGCAGCCGGAACTCTCTCGGGAAGAGGCCCTGTATCTCTTCGAGCTCGCCCAGTTCCAACAGGACGCGGGGGCCCGAGGTCCGTCGGCGGACCGTCGGGAGCAGCGGCGCTTCGGAGGTGAGCCACTGGGCCAGGCGGTATCCCTCCGGGCTGCCGAGGGCGCGGGCCCGCGCCGCGGCTGCCGCCGTCGTCACGGAGTCGTCGCGCCGCACGCGCAGCAGTGCCTGCGCGAAGTCGGCCGTGCCCGGCCGGGCGTCGAGCCGTCGGTACTCGGTGAGGCGTTCCACGAGCTCGTCCGGCTCCAGCAGCCCGCTGTCCCAGGTGGGGGTGGCCAGCAGGAACGGCATCGGTTCGGTGCGAAGGCGGTAGCCCGCCTCCCACAGGCGCGCGTCGAGGGCGCGGGAGAGCGCGCTGTGATGGCAGTTCCCGCTCGCCGGTCCCCGCTGCACCGCCGCGTGGAGCGTGTCCATGCTGACCCCCTCGAACAGGGCCGCCAGGACGACTTCGAGACCTTGCGCCGACTCACGGAAGCTTCGGTCCACGACCGGGTAGCTCGGATCGCGGTCCTTCCACCAGCAGCGCGCGACCACGGGGCCGAGGGCCTCCACCAGCGCGTCCCGGTCACGGTGGGCATGACGGACCAGGCCGTCCAGAGCGCGCTCGAACGCGGCGACTCCACCGCCGGAGGCCATGATCGCGCTGACCTCCTCGGCCAGTTCGGCCACCGACTCCGGTGCCGCCGCCAGCCGCTCCCGCTCCGGAACGGGCGGCAGTACCTCCTCCTGGACCGTCGAGGCGGAGCCCGGAGCCTCGACGCCGAGGACGCGCCGCGCCCGCAGCCGAAGCCCCGGGCTCAAGTCGGCGCTGAGGTCTTCGAGCCGAGCCCGCGCGTCATCCGAGTCGGGGAGGGCGCCGGCATGGCGCTCCACCAGCTTCAGCGCACGCTCCTGCACCTCTGTGTCCTCGTGCCCGAAGGCTTCCGCCGCCGCGGGCAGCAGCACGCCCGCGGTGGACGGATCACGCTTGAGGACCTTCCCCAGCAGGACGAGCTGAGCGCGCACCAGCTTCTTCTCCGTACGGAAGAGCACGCCCGAGGACATCTCGGCGAGCTGCCGGGGCGTCAACTCACCGTCCAGCGCGAGAGAGGCGAGCACCGACTGCGCGTGCCAGGCGACGGCCGGACCGGCCTGGCAGGCGAGCGCCGTCCAGTCGCCGGTGCGCTCGCGTTCCTCTTCACGCGTCGGAGCCAGGGACGACAGCAGACGCAGGAACACCCGCTGGTCGGCCGGTGCGCCCCCGCGCAGCAGCCGTGCGACGCAGGCGTCCACCAGGACCTGGCGGTCGAGGGTGCCCTCCTCGGCCAGCTCCGTGAGGGCGTTGTACCAGCTCCCCGGTCCGTCGCCGAACAGCCAGGCGATCCGACTCGTGACGTCCAGCGACTCGAAGAGCGCGCTGATCATCACGGACAGATGTGGCTCCTTGCGCAGTCGCTGCGCCACGGTGTCTCCGTTGTGCCATGAGGCGCCGGTGTGCTCCAACCAGCCCTGGACATAGGCGTCGGTCGTCGGAACCGCGCAGCCGGACAGCCCCACCAGTCCCGACAGCAGGGCGAACGGGACCAGGGACGTCGTCGGCCGGGCGGCGAGGCGGTGCGTCAGATCGGCGAGCCAGCCGGACTCGCGGTCGCCCAGGACATGGAGCAGGACACCGGGGGAGGCCTGGGACCAGCGCATGTCGACGCCGGCGATCCAGGTCGCCGCGCCGGCGGCGCCCGTGTGACACGCCGCGCCCGCCGCGTGCAGCGCGGGACAGGTCACGCGGGACTCCGCGTTCCACGGCGCGGACCGCAGCTCCTTGCGCAGCTCCTTCAACGCGGGCAGACAGGACCGGCGTTCGGCATCGGTCATCCCGTCCAGGAGCCCGGCGGCCTCGACCGTCCGCCCCGCCCGTACCGCCTTCAGCAGTGCTTCGTCGCTCATCGTCCATCGCCCCCGCCGAACGGAACTTCCTGGAATTTCTCGGGTTGTCCTGTGGCCCGGGTCGCCCCGTGCCCGCCTCCGTGCTCGACCCTGGCGCCCCGCCGCACCATCCGTACCGCCAGAGCGTGCTTGCACGGCCCGCGGCCGCCCCGGTACTTCGCCCACCACAGGCAGGAGCAGCTCAGCCTTCCCGCGTCGTCGCGGACCCGGTGCACATGCCCGTCGTCCGCCGTCACCGTGCCGACGGCCCCGGCCAGGGCGACCGCGCCCGCGGAGACGAGGGCGTGCGCCGACCGCAGGCGCGGATTGTGCCGCTCGGCCCGCCCCGCGTAGTAGGGCAGTTCCCGGTGGAAATACGCGGCTTCCGCGGTGTCGTAGCCCACGCGCCCCGATGTGCCCAGCCGGATCAGGGCGGCTCTCACGCGCTCGGCCGGCAGGCCGGAGCCGGCGGCCAGGTCACCCACGTCGACGCGGGGTTCCCACGCCAGCAGCACCGCGATCAGCTCGGCGTCCTCGGCCGCCTCGTCGGTGGCGAGGGCGTCCAGCACCCCGCCCTCTCCGGAGAAGCCCCGGGACACGTCCGGCGAGAGCGTGAGTGTCAGCCGCATTCCGGGGAGAACGGCTTCCCAGGCGCCGGCCACGGTGGCGTCGCCGGTGACCGGCGGGCCGTACACGCGCAGGGCCGTCGCATGGCGCAGCACCCGCTGGAGGGCGATCAGCCGGTCGGGTCCGGGCAGACAGACGGCTTCCGGAACCGGCCGGGTTGTCGGACGGAGTCCCCGGCCCGCGGGCACCACCCACTGGGGGCCGCCCGGCCTGCCGCGCACCGTGCCGCGCGGGAGCGAGCGCAGGAACCGTACGGCCTCGGCCGCGGGGAGCTCGGCCCGCAGGTCGAACCCGGCCGCCGTCACCTGGGCCTCGGCGAATCCCCGCAGCCACCGGTCGGGCAACGGCACCTTCTTCTCCACCACCGGTCCGTCCAGCGTGGTCACGGCCATCTCGTCGGGGCCCACCCGAAGATGCAGCGGATCGTCCGTGCCGATGCGGGAGAGGGCCTCGCGCAGCGGGTTGTTGACATCGACGTTCGTCGTCCCGTGCCCGATCTCGTCGCCGTCGAGGCCAGGTGCCAGCACGTCCAGACGCGCGTACACCCCGCCGCAGCCGGAGAAGGACTCGAACCGCAGGCGGTCACCGTTGCCCGTGACCACCGGGTCGAGGGACGCCCGCAGTCGCGGCTGGTAGTAACGCGCCGCGGCGACATCGGCCACCGCCAGCAGACCCGCGGCGGCCACCTGAGGTGACGTCAGGAAGCCCGCGAAGAACCGCGGATGGTCCTCGATCCCCGCGGGCGTCGAGCCCCGCGACGTCTCGAGCCCCAGCCGCCGCCCACCGGGCACGGACTCCAGGACGGAGGGTCGGGTGTAGGCCACGGCCTGCAAAGATCGCGTCATGCAAAAACCGTAGAGGCGACCACTGACAATCACCTCTGACCTGCGACGACTTACCCCGCCGGGCCGACACGAGGGGCAGCCACGCGGTGGGTCCGCCGTGCCGGGCGGCCGGGGTGGGACCGGCGTGCGGGGCACGGCGCACCGGTGCTCCTACTGGCCTACGCGTCCCGGCTGGAGCACCTGCGTGAACAGCACGGTCCCGTCCTGTTTGCGCAGGCGTACCGTCAGCTCGCCGCTGTCGCCGTCGATGTCGACCTCGCCGAAGAACTGGTAGCCGCCCGCGGGCGAGACGTTCGAGGCGACGGGCGCCTTCACGAACACCCGCTCCGGGCCGAACGTGTTGTCCAGGGCGCTCGCCGGGAAGGCTCCGGCGTTCAGCGGGCCGGAGACGAACTCCCAGAACGGTTCGAAGTCGGTGAACGCGGCCCGCGACGGCTGGTAGTGCTGCGCCGAGGTGTGGTGCACGTCGGCGGTGAGCCACACGGTGCCCGTGATCCGCCGGTGCTTGATGAACCGCAGCAGTTCGGCCAGTTGAAGTTCGCGTCCGAGCGGCACGCCCGGGTCGCCCTGCGCCACGGCCTCGATGTTCGGCCGCCCCTCGGTCGTGTCCGGCACGACGAGGCCGAGCGGCATGTCCGCGGCGATCACCTTCCACACGGCCCGCGAACGCGACAGCTCGCGCTTCAGCCACTCCAACTGCGCGGCACCGAGAATGCCCTGCGGATCCGTCGTCTGGTCGTCGGGGGAGTTGGCGTTGCGGTAGGTGCGCATGTCGAGGACGAACACGTCCAGGAGCGGGCCGTGACGCATGACCCGGTGGACGCGTCCGTCACGGTCGCCCGGCCGCAGGGTCGACACGGGGAAGTACTCGCTGAACGCGCGCCGGGCCCGCGCCGCCAGGACGTCGACACTCTTCTCCGTGTAGCGCGTGTCCGTGGTGGCGACCACCTCACCGGGGTACCAGTTGTTCCGCACCTCGTGGTCGTCCCACTGGATGACGGAAGGCACCTGGGCGTTGAACCGGCTGAGGTTCTCGTCGAGCAGGTTGTAGCGGAAATTGCCACGGAACTCCGCCAGCGACTCGGCGACCTTGGACTTCTCCTCGGTCGTGATGTTCCGCCAGGTACCGCCGTCGGGGAGCGCGGCCGTCGCGGCGACCGGGCCGTCCGCGTAGATGTTGTCACCGCTGCACAGGAAGAAGTCGGGATCGAGCCGGGCCATCGCGTCGAAGATGCGGTAGCCGCCGATGTCCGGGTTGATGCCCCAGCCCTGCCCCGCCAGATCGCCCGACCAGAGGAAGCGCACACCGCCGCGCCGCCGCCCGTGCGGAGCCGTACGGAACGTGCCGCTCACCGGCTCGCCGGTGCGCCGGGGGTCGTCCGGGTCCGCGAGCAGGACGCGGTAGTGGATCTGTTCGCCGGACGGCAGCCCGTGCAGCCGGGTGGTCCCCGTGAAGTCCGTGTCGGCGCCGAGCAGCGGACCGTGCCATCTGCGGGACTCTCGGAACGACGCGGTCGCCGAGGTCTCGACGACCATCCGCGCGGGCCGGTCGGAGCGCACCCACACCAGGCCGGAGTCGGTGGTCACGTCGCCGGTCTGGACGCCCCAGCCCGCCTTCGGCCGGCCGGACAGGGCGAATGCCGGCGCCGAGCCGAGCGTGGTGGGCAGGGCCAGTGCCGCCGACGCGGCCAGCGAGCCGCGCAGCACGCTGCGGCGACCGGGAAACGAACGGAACGGACGGTGCGACATGGATACGCCTCCGGGGACGGATTCGGCCAGTGTGCAGAGCCACACCTACTGGTACGCCGCAGCGCCCACGCAAACCACGGGTGAACAACCGGCCCTGAGACAGGGGGGAATCGTCACGGCGCCTGCGGTGCCGCCGACGGAAGGGTCTACTGAGCCGAGCCGACCGGGCCGGCCGAGCCGCCGCGTTGGCCGCCTCGCCGCGTTGGCCAGGAGCCACCCGCCCCGCCCCCGGCCGTGGCGCCTCAGAGCGTCGCCGACCCGTCAGGTGCGCCCAAGCCGCGTACGGCGTCCGCCATCAGCCGCACGCCGTCCCGTATCCGTTCGGGCGGCAGATGGGCGTACCCCAGCACGAGCCGTACGCCGTCCACGGCCGTCGCTCCGTAGTGTGCCGTCGGCCGGACCACGACCCCGGCCGCCGCGGTTCGTTCCAGGAAGCGGTCCTGTGGTCCGTAGCGGCCGGGCAGTGCGGCCACGACGTGCAGACCGGCCGCGATTCCGGAGACCTCCGTACCCGGGAAATGCTCCTCCAGGGCCGCGACCAGGACGTCACGCCGCTCCCGGTACGCACGCTGGCAGCGGCGCAGGTGCCGGTCGTAGTCGCCGCGTTCGACGAAACGGGCCAGGAGCGCCTGGTCGAGGACCGGGTTGCCGAGGTCCATGGTGCGTTTGCGCTCGACGACCTCCTCGACATGGGAGGCGGGGACGAGGAGCCAGCCGAGCCGAAGCCCCGGAGCGAGCGACTTGCTGACCGAGCCCGTGTACGCGACATGCTCGGGGTCCAGCCCCTGGAGGGCACCCACCGGGGCACGGTCGTAGCGGAAATCGCCGTCGTAGTCGTCCTCGATCAGCAGCCCGTTCACGGACCGGGCCCAGTCGAGGAGTTCGGCGCGACGCCGTGCCGAGTACGCGATCCCCGTGGGGAACTGGTGAGCCGGCGTGGTCACCAGGGCTCGTACACCGGAGGCTTCGAGCGCAGCGACCGCGAGACCGTCGTCGTCGAGCGGCAGCGGTACGGTGCCGACGCCGGCCGAGGCGAACAGCGAGCGGAGCTCCGGACTGCCGGGACGCTCGACGCCCACGCGGGGTGTCCCGCGCGCGTGGAGGGCGAATCCGAGCAGTGTCATCGCCTGGGCGACGCCGGAGACCACGATGACGCGCTCCGGGTCCGCGACCACACCCCGGCGACGCACGAGGAGTCCGGCCAGGGCCGTCCGGAGTCGTGGCAGACCACGCGGGTCCGGGTAGCCCAGTGCCTGGTGGGGCAGTTCGGCCAGGACCCCCCGGTGCGCGGCGGCCCAGGCGGAACGCGGGAAGAGAGACAGGTCGGGGCTTCCCGCGACGAAGTCGGCCCGCACCCCGCCCGCCCGCGGGGCACGGTCACGCGCGCGGGGGACGACGGCCCGCACCGCGCCGCCGACCCAGGTGCCGGACCCGCGGTCACTGCGCAGATACCCTTCCGCCGTCAACTGCTCGTACGCCTCGGTGACGAGCCCCCGCGACACACCGAGATCCCCGGCCAGCTCACGGGTGGACGGCAGCCGGGTGCCGGGAGCGAGCCGCCCGGAGCGGACCGCCTCGCGCAGCGCGGCCTGCAGGGTGCGTCCACGCGCGCGTGCCGGAGCCGACGCGGCCGGCAGGAGCAGTTCCCAGGAGGGCGCCGATTCGGCCGGATCTGCCGGAGCCGTGGTCGGTGCTGTCGGAGCGGGACGCGAGGGCACTCCGCGATTGGTCCCCGATGACGTCATGGAAGTGGACCTTAATCCGGGCCGCACCCGTTCATAGCGTCACCGTCATGAACGCCACCACCACCCGGGGCGCGCTGCTCGCCGCCCTCGCCTGTGTCCTCGTCGGAGGTTCCTTCACCGCCAACAGCGTGCTGGGCCACTATCCGTACGCGGGCGGCCAGTTCCTGCGCTACGGCCTCGCCTGCGTCCTTCTGCTGCCCCTCGTCGGCCGGGGCGGTGCCGCCCCGCTGCGGCTGCTCACGGCCCGCCAGTGGGGGCGACTCGCTCTGGTCGCGGCCGTCGGCATGGTCGGTTTCAATCTTGCGGTGCTCGCCGCCGAGCGCACGGCCGAGCCGGCGGTCCCCGGCGTCTTCGTGGGCTGCGCCCCCGTCGTCGTAGCGGTGCTCGTGCCGCTTCAGGAGGGCCGCCGTCCACAACGCCGCGTTCTGTACGGGGCGTTGCTCGTCGTGCTCGGCGCCTTCGCCGTTCAGGGATGGGGCCGCACGGACGCGGCCGGGATCGCCTGCTCCCTGGCCGCGCTGGCCGGGGAAGTCGGCTTCGCCGTACTCGCCGTACCGGTGCTGCGTCCGCTCGGGCCGCGGCTGCTGTCGGCCACCGTGTGCGCCGTGGCGGCGGCCGAGTCCGCGCTGGTCGGGGTGATCACCGGCCGTGGAGCGTGGCTGCGGATGCCGGACGTCACCGAGGCGACCGCGCTGCTGTGGCAGGCGGCGGTCGTCACGGTCGTCGGCTTCGTCTGCTGGTACATGGGCGTGCAGCGCATCGGCGCGGAGCGCGCCACGCTCTTCTCGGGCCTCATCCCGGTCTCCGCCGCCTGCACCGCGCCGCTCGTGGGCGCCGGCGCCTACGGGATCGCGCAGGCCGCGGGCAGTGCCCTCGTGGGCGCCGGAGTCGCCCTCGGGTCAGGCGCGTTGAGCGTCGTCCTCGGGCGCGGTCAACGGGCCGCCGAAAGGGGCCGCACGAAGACCGTGCCCCGGGACAGCGCGGACTCCGCTGCCCCGGACGGTTCGACCGCTGCCGCCCAAGTCCTCTCGGGCGCCGTCACCCAGGACGGCTCAGCGGCTTCCGTCGAGGATGACGCGGGCGACGAGCGCCGGGTCGTCGTTCATCGGGACGTGGCCGCAGCCGGGCAGCCGCACCAGCCGCGCCCGCGGAATGATCTGCTTGGCCCGGATGCCCTGGCGGCGGATCAGCAGCCGGTCGCGGGTTCCCCAGGCCACGGTGACGGGGAGCGTCGGGATGTCGTCCGTGAACTGGACGTTCGTACCCGCCCGGAGCGTGTCGGTGAATCCCTCCGCGTGGGCCAGCGCGAGGGTCTCGGCGACGACCGCGTCGGGTGAACGGCGGGCGGGTCGGGCGTAGATGGTGCTGGTCAGCACGGTCCGCCCGGCCGCGGAACGGGAGAGCCGCTCGATGACCGGGAGGGGCATGCGGCGGGCCGTCTGGCGCATGGCGATCAGCAGGCCGAAGGCGTACCGCCGCTCCACCGGCGACCAGAAGCCGGCGGGCGAGAGCGCGGTGACGGACCGTACGAGCTTCTCGCGGCCCAGTTCCAGGGCCAGCAGCCCGCCGAGCGAGTTGCCGGCGACGTGCGGCCGCTCGATCTCCAGCGCCTCGCACAGCGCGCCGAGCAGAGGCACCACCGTCGACAGGTCGTGGGTGAGTCCGTCGGGCAGCGCCGGGGACGCGCCGAAGCCCGGGAGGTCGACGGCGATGACGTCGCGCTCGGCGGCGAGGATGGGGATGACCGGGTCCCAGGCCTGGCGGTGGTGGCCGATGCCGTGGAGCAGGAGCAGCGGTTCGCCGGTGCCCTCGCGCGCGTAGGACACGGTGACCGCCTTCGGGCCACGCGGTGAGGGGAGGCTGACGGTGACCGTGTCGGACATGGGGCTGCTCCTCGTCTGAAGCTGTGACGAACCATCTCGTAGACAGCTTGTCAGCAACCGCTACCGACGGGTAGCCCCGAGCCGTCATGAACCTGCGCCAGGCATCACAGCTCAGGCATCAGAACCCGGTCACCTGACGCCAGGCACCCCACGGCGGGGACGGTGGAGCCGGGCACGGGCACCCGGCGCCGACCGGATGCCCGTGCCCCGCGTCCGCCGCATCCGGGGTTCCCCCGACCCCGCAGCCCGCGCTAGCGCGCCCCGCGCACCTCGATGTTGAAGTCCGCGTGCCCGATGCCCTGCATGAGCTTGACCCACAACGGCAGGTACATCTCCACGGCCCGCGCGGTCCGGATGTCCCCGAGGTCGAACACACGCTGTTCGGGCCAGCCGAACTCGCCCAACAGCGCCGTCACTTGCTCCTTGGCGCCCTCGTCGTCACCGGAGACGAAGATCTGGTGCTCGCCCGGCACCCTGGAAGGGTCCACCATCACCTGGCAGTTGACGGTGTTGAGGCTCTTCACCACACGGGTCCCCGGGAACTCCCGCTGGATCTGCTCGCCCACGCTGTCCGACTCCACGGGAGACAGCCGCAGCTCCCCGTCCTCGACGGCCAGGGGATTGGAGACGTCCAACACCACCTTGCCGTCAAGGTGTTCCGCCCCGGCCGACCGCAGCACGGTGAGCGCGACCCGCCCGCCCACCGCGTTCACGACCACCTGGCCGAACGCCGCCGCGTCCGCGAAGGTGCCGTGATGGGCCGTGGGACCCGCGCCGTCGGCCCACTCGACGGCCGCCGTGTTGTCCTTCGTACGCGAACCCAGGCAGACCTCGTGGCCCAGTTCGACCAGCTTGCCGGCGAGGGCGCGCCCCACGTCGCCCGTGCCCAGTACCCCGTATCGCATCGTCGTTCCTCCCGTTGTCGGGACCGTCGGTCACCGGCGGTCCGCGGCCATTGTGCTCCGGGGCGGCTGATTCGCCCGGCCGTTTCGCCTGGACACCCGGGAATGTGTCGGGTGGGATGGTGCGGTGGCAATCGACACGGCGACCGATGTCTTCGAGGAACACCGCCCCGTACTGATGGGTGTGGCGTACCGCATGCTCGCGCGAGTGGCCGACGCGGAGGACGTCGTGCAGGAAGCGTGGCTGCGCTGGTCCGCCGAGGACAGGTCGGACGTGCGTGAGCCGCGCGGGTACCTGGTCCGTGTCACGACCCGGCTCGCCATCGACCGGCTGCGCCAGGTGCAGTCGCGTCGCGAGGCCTACGTCGGACCGTGGCTCCCGGAGCCGTACATCACCGACTTCGGCGACACCGTGCCCGACAGCGCCGAGCGGGCCGTCCTCGCGGACTCCGTCTCCCTCGCCGTCCTCGTCGTCCTGGAGTCCCTGTCACCGCTGGAACGCGCGGTGTTCGTCCTGCGAGAGGCGTTCGGCTATCCGTACGCCGACATCGCCACCGTTCTCGACCGGGGCGAACCGGCGGTGCGTCAGCTCGCCGGGCGGGCGCGCAAGCACGTGGAGGAACGGCGGCCACGCTACGAGGTGGACCCGGCCGAACGCCGTGACCTCACCGAGCGGTTCCTCGCCGCGGCGGGCGAGGGTGATCTGGAGGGGCTGATGTCCCTGCTGGCACCGGAGGCACGGCTCATCGGCGACAGCGGCGGCCTCGCCCAGGCACCGCTGCGCGTCCTCGACAGCGCCGAGAAGGTCGGCCGGTTCGTCATCGGCGTCACCAAGAAGGGCGCGTCCGGCCTGTCGTTGCGCTTCCTCGAGGTCAACGGCGGTCTCGCGGTGCTCGCACTGTCGGGGGGCAAGCCCGACAGCATCATCCAACTGGACGTCGCGGACGGGCGTGTCCAGTGCGTCTACATCGTGCGCAACCCGGAGAAGCTGGTGTCGATCCCCGCCGCGTGATCCGGACGACAGGCCCTGGCCGCCGGCGTACGCCTCCCGCCGGGGCACCACAGGACAGCGGAAGCCCCCGTCTTTGTACGGGGGCTTTCGGCGTTGTGTCACGAACGTCGCCCGGCGAGAACACCCCGTGAACGCTCCGCGGCGGGGCGCCTGTGCAGTCCGTAAGGGTTCGAGGATTGGTCTTGACCAAGGGTGGGGGCGGCCCTATCGTCGCGGATAGTGCAGGAACCTTTAATAAACAAGGGCGTTAAAACGCCGCCGGGCCACGGCGATTGCGGAGGACAGGGTGGGGACCACGCAGTTGGAATCGGTGCCGGAACCGAAGTACTGGCACCTCAGGACCGTGCTCAGCGAAGCACTGGACTCCGAGTTCACGGTGGGCGAGATCCTGCCCAACGAACGTGATCTGGCAGCCCGCTTCGGTGTCGCGCGGGCGACCCTGCGCCAGGCACTCGAACAGCTCGAACTGGAAGGCCGGCTGCAGCGCCGTCGCGGGGTGGGGACCACCGTCGCGCCCCCGCGCGTGGGTGTGGCCGTCGGAACCGAACAGCATGTGTGGCCGGGGGCGGCCGGTGACGCCTGGCACGCCGCGGACTGCGCGGTGGCGGCGCCCCCCGCGCCGGTGACCGGCATCCTGGAGACCGCCGACGGCGAGCCGGTGCACATCGTGCGCCGTTCCCTGGCGACGCACGGCCAGCCCGTCGCCGCCGAGCTCCTGTACATCCCGGCGTCCTCTGTGCCGGACCTGTCGGCGATCGACGCGCCCTCGGGCGCCGCACGCGCGCGTGCCGTGCTGCGCGAGCTCCAGCGACTGGAGCTCGAAGGCCAGGACCGCGCCGTCGAGCTGGGCTCGGCCCGCGCGGACGACGCCAAGGAGCTCGACCGCCTTCCCGGTGCGCCCGTTCTCGTCGTCACGACCCGCTTCTTTACCGAGGGGCGCACCGCGGCGGTCTCCGTGGCCACGTACCGCGCCGACACCTGCCGGCTCACGTTCGGTGATTCAGGCGGCGTGGAGATCCACCACGACCCGGAGCGCCGCGCCTCCTGAGCCGTCGTCCGGCCCGGACCGCCGCGCCGCTCGTACTTCAGCGGCGCGCGGTCACGGTTCCCTCCACCGCGAACAACTGCTCCTCCACATGGTCGAGGGCCAGCCGCAGCGCACCCGTCGCCACCGCCGCTTCCCCCAGCATCGAGAGGGCCACCTTGGGGGGACGCAGGCAGTAGCGCGCCAACTCCCTGCGCAGCGGCTCCAGTACGCCGTCCAGGCCGGCCGCCCAGCCGCCGATGACGACCAGCTCCGGGTCCAGGGCGAGGACCAGGGCCGCCACGTCGTGCACCAGCCGCTGGATGAAGCGCTCGACCGCAGCCCGCGCCCGCTGGTCGCCGTCCTTGGCCAGCGCGAACACCTTGGCGACGGCCTGCTCGTCGAGCGGGTGCAACGGCTCGTCCGTCGTCGACAGCAGCGTCTCGGGGGTGACGTCACGGCCCAGCAGATGCAGCGCGCCGATCTCACCGGCCGCGCCGCCGAATCCCCGGTGCAGCCGCCCGCCGATCAACGCGCCGGCGCCCGGGCTGAGTCCCGCCAGGACGAACACGACGTCGTCGGACTCGGTCGCAGCGCCCTTCCAGTGCTCGGCGACCGCCGCCGCGTTGGCGTCGTTCTCCACCAGCACCGGACACTTGAAGGAACGGCTCAGCCGCTCGCCCAGCGGCAGACCCGTCCACTCCGGCAGCGCGGTGCCCAGGCGTACGGTGCCGTCCGCCTCGACGATGCCGGGGCTTCCGACGCCCACCGCGCGCAGGGAGCTACGGGCGACGCCCGCCCTGCGCAGCAGTTCGGCGACCGCCACGCGCAGCCGCTCCAGCCGCTCGTCGGCGGACGCCCTCTCGTCCACGTCCTTGGCCATCGCGCCCAACACGCGCCCGTCCAGGTCCGCGAGCAGCGCCGCGACGCGGTGCGGGCCGATCTCCAGGCCCAGCAGGTGCCCCGCCTCGGCCCGGAACCGGAATCTGCGCGCCGGACGCCCCTGGCGCCGCGTGGCACCCTCCTCGGCTGCCTTCTCGACGACGAGCCCGTTCTCGATCAGCCCCTCGACGACCCCTTCGACCGTCGGCCGTGACAGTCCGGTCACCCGGGTGATCTCGGTGAGGGTCGCGCAGTCCGTGGCACGCAAGGCGTGCAGGACCACCGCGGAATTGATCCGTCGCAGCAGAGAGGGATCCCCGCCGGTCAACTGCCCCAACGTCCGTCCTCCCAGCTTGTACGCGTGTTGGCCGGATCGTACTCGTCGCGGGGGACCCCGGCGAGGGCCGGGGACCCATTCGGTCCGCGGGCCGCCGTCAGCCCGGCGCCACGAACCCCGATTCGTAGGCCGCGATGACCGCCTGAGTACGGTCCCGGGCCCCCAGCTTCGCCAGTACGGAGCTGACGTGCGACTTGACCGTCTCCGTGCCGACGACCAGCCGCCCGGCGATCTCGGCGTTGGACATCCCCCGGGCCATCAGCCGCAGCACGTCCGCCTCGCGCTCGGTCAGCGCGGCCCGCTCCATGGCCGCCCGCGCCGCCGGACTGGCCCCGCCCTCCCCGTAGTCGGCCGCCAACTGCCGTACGGAGGCGGGGAACAACAGGGACTCGCCCTCGGCCACCAGCCGCACCGCGTGCACGATCTCGGCCGGCCGCGCCCGCTTCAGCAGGAACCCGTCGGCTCCCGCACGCAGCGCCTCGTAGACGTACTCGTCGTTCTCGAACGTCGTCACCACAAGGATCTTGGGCGGGTCGGCGACCGTCCGCAACAGCGCGCGGGTGGCCTCGATGCCGTCCATCAGGGGCATCCGGACATCCATGGCGACCACGTCCGGCCGCAACTGCCGGACCAGCGGGATCACGGCGGCGCCGTCGGCGGCCTCACCGACGACCTCGATGTCGGGCTGCGCCTCCAGAACGGCGCGCAGCCCCGCGCGGACGAGGGGTTCGTCGTCGACGAGCAGAACGGTGACCGGCATCCGGCCAGCGTAGATCAGTGCAACGGCAGTTCTGCATGCACCTGCCAGTCACCTTCGTGCGGGCCCGTCCGGGCGCTGCCGCCGAGCAGCGCGGCCCGCTCCCGTATGCCGCGCAGACCACTGCCCCGTCCGGCCACGACTCTGCCGTCCGGCAGCGGATTGCGGACCTCCAGCGAGAGCGCGCCGTCCCTGACATCGATACGCACCCGCACCGGAACGCTTCCGGCGTGCCGCAGCACGTTGGTGAGCGACTCCTGGAGGATGCGGTAGCCCTCTCTGGACACCGGACCGGCCACCGTCTCCAAAGGACCCGTCACCTCGACGTCCACCTTGGCCCCGGAGGTGCGCGCCGACTCCAGCAGCCGGTCGGCGTCGGTCAGCGTGGGGCGGCCGCTCGCCGGGCGTTCCGCCTCGCGCAGCACCCCGAGCACCCGCTCCAGGTCCTCCAGAGCGGCTCTTCCGGTCTCCTCGATGGCGGTCAGGGCACGGCCGGTGAACTCCGGGTCGCCGGCCGCGCGCGCGGCGCCGGCCTGCACCACCGCGACGGTGAGCGCGTGGCCGATGGAGTCGTGGAGCTCCCGGGCTATGCGATTGCGCTCCAGGAGTTGCTCGGTGCGCTCCTCCAGCGCGGCGAGCCGCTCCGTGGGGGAGGGACCGAGGAGCCGTCGAGCGAGCGCCGTGGTCAGCTCGCCCAGGCCGACCACCGCGCCGTACAGGGCGAGCAGGGGCAGGGGAATGAGCAGCGCGCAGCTCCAGTGCGGGTCCAGGAGCCGGATCACGGGGTCGCCGGACGGCCAGTAGCCGAGGGCCGCCCTGGTGAGGTCGACGGCGAACATGGGCAGCCACACGGTGGTCATGGAGGCCGTCACGCCCAGCAGCAGGCGCGCCTCCAGCCAGAGCAGGGTCCGCCACCGGTCCCGCCATCCGGCCGACGGAGCGACCGAGAAGCCCAGGTCCTCGCCGTCCCGTTCGCCCGGCGCCAGCATGAAGCGCGCCTGCACCCCCTCGCCCCGCCGCACGGCCGGGATCAGCCCGAACGGAATGAGCAGGACCGCCGGCACCCACGGCCTCGACGCGTCGATGTACAGCCACACGCTGACGAACAGCATCGGCACCCACAGGTGCAGCAATCGCGTGTACGTCGTCCCCCACAGCAGCGGGCGCAGAAACCGGGCCATTGCGCCATCGTGCCAGCGGCCACTGACAACGGACCTCCCCCGGGCGGGGGAGACGATCTCCACCTACGGGGGAGGCGAGCGGCGGCCGACGGCGGCCAGGCTGGGCCCATGACCAGCATCGACGTCCAAGACCTGACCAAGGAGTACGGCGGCAAGCGCGCCGTGGACCACCTGACCTTCAGCGTTCTCCCGGGCCGTGTCACCGGATTCCTCGGCCCCAACGGTGCCGGAAAGTCCACCACCATGCGGCTCGTGCTGGGCCTGGACCGGCCCACCTCCGGCACCGCGACCATCGGCGGCCGCGCGTACGCCACGCTCGACGAACCGCTCCGGAAGGTGGGCGCCCTCCTCGACGCGGGAGCCGCCCACGGATCGCGGACCGCCCGGAACCACCTGCGGGCGCTCGCCGTCACCAACCGGATCCCCGAACGCCGGGTCGACGAGGTGCTGGAGGAGACGGGGCTCGCCGCGGTGGCCCGGCGCCGGGTGAGGACGTACTCCCTGGGCATGCGTCAGCGTCTGGGTATCGCGGCCGCCCTGCTCGGCGACCCGCCCGTGGTGCTCCTGGACGAACCGTCGAACGGGCTGGATCCCGAAGGGATCATCTGGATCCGGGAGCTGCTGCGCCGGCTGGCCCGGGAGGGGCGCACCGTCCTCGTCTCCAGCCATCTCATGAACGAGACCGCCTCCTTCGCCGACCAGCTCGTCGTCCTGGGCCGAGGCAGGCTTCTGGCCGACATGCCGATGCGTGAGTTCATCGACGCGCGCGTGCGGCCCCGGGTCCGGGTGCGCAGCACGGACAGCCGTGCGCTGGGGGGCCTGCTCGCGGAACAGGGCATCGAAGCCGTCGAGGGTGAGGAGGGCCGCTGGACCGCGTACGACGCACGGCTGGAGGACATCGGGCTCCTCACCTCGGCCGCCGGCCTCTCCATCCTCGAACTCGCCGCGGAGGAGGGCACGCTGGAGCAGGCCTATCTGGATCTGACCGCCACCGAGACCGAGTTCGCCGCCGCCCCGACCCAGCCTCAGGAGGCCTGACCATGTCCTTCGCACCCGCCCTCCGCGCGGAATGGATCAAGATCCGGACGCTGCGCCCGCTCCTGTGGGGCCTGGTGGCCGTCCTCCCGGCCACGGTCGCGTTCTCCGCGCTCGCCGGCCTCGACGACTCCGACGGCCCGGATTTCGACCCGCTGTTCTCGACGTTCTTCGGTGTCAGTTTCGGCCAGATCGCGGCCATCACCTTCGGAGCCCAGGCGGTCTCGGCCGAGTACCAGAGCGGCGCGCTGCGTGTGTCGCTGGCCGCGGTTCCGGACCGGGGGCGCTGGTTCCTGGCGAAGACGGTGGCGATCGGCGTACCGGCTCTGGGGATCGGCCTGGTCACCGGTGCGCTCAGTCTCGTGGCCGGGACGTCGGTGCTCGGGTCCCGGGCGGACGCCCTGACCTGGACGGCGGAACTCCGGGGCGTGGTGGGCTGCGCGGTCTACCTGTCCCTGATGGCCCTGTTCGCGGCGGGCCTGGCGGCCGTCCTGCGCAGCGGGGTCGCCACCCTGAGCATCCTGATCCCGTTCCTCCTGATCGTGTCCTTCGTCGTCGGGTCGGCGCCGGGGGGCGTGGCGGACTTTCTGCCGGACAAGGCCGGTCAGACGGTTCTGCACGCGTCGTGGGACGGCGCGCCGGGACCCTGGGGCGGGCTTGCGGTGACGGCGTTGTGGACGGCGGCGGCTCTGGGCGCGGGCGCGTGGTGCGTCCGGCGCAGGGACGCGTGACCGCGGTGGCTTCCTGACGCCTCACCAATTGTCAGTGGTGGCGGCTTTACTGGACGTCATGACCATCGCGCGGCAACTCGCCACGATCGACCGGCTGTGCGCCGAGGACTTTCCCACGGGGCACGGCGGGTCAGTCGCCGGGTCGTACGGCGGTCCCGGGGGACCAGGTTTCCATGTCGTCGAGTTGGAGCGGAGCGGAGATTCCGCAGGGGACCGGCACGGCGAACGGGAGGAGGCCGAGCAGTACGAGGCGTTGCGCGAGGCGCTCGCGCAGCGGCTCGCCGACCGGTGGGGGAAGCCGCAGTGGGTGAGCCTCGACGGCGTGTTCCTGCGTGCCCAGCAGGGCGACGAGCGCATACCGGAGCCCTGGGCCTCCCTGGGCGCGCACCTGAGGAACGCGGAGGTGTGGCGAGCGGAAGAGACGGGCCGCTGGGTCGTCCTCGGCATCTCCCGACTCGGCGAGGGCCAGGAGTTCAGACTGCTCGCGGTGATCACGGACATAGACCCGCCGTGACACGGGGAGCGTCCTGACGCGAGCGTCGTGATCCGCGGCTACGGAGACAGGCCCGACCGGCTGGCTGGTCAGCGGTCGAGGCGATCGCGCACGTCGGCGACCAGCCCGTCGGCGTCGTCGAGCGCGGCAGTCAGCGTCTCCGGGGTGGTGCCGAGCGCGGAGAACAGCCCGTGGGCCCGCCCGGCGAAGTCCGCCGGGGCGACGGCGAGTTCTCCCGCGGCCCGAATCGCCCCCTTCTCGTTGAGCACCCAGCGTCGGGCATGGGCATGGAGGGCATGCGCGAGAAGGCCGACCGCGCGGAAGAGACAGCCGGAGACGTAGAAGACATCGCCGCCGGCGGCCCCCTTGCGGGCGGCGGCCAGGATGAACGGCGCCTCCCATCGCGCGTTGTCCATGAGCGCTCCACGCAGCGGCTCGGGGTAGGTGCGCGTCAGCTTCCGCAGCTCACCGCCGGGGTCGGCGAGGACCTGCCCGACGGCCACCTCACCGGCGTAGGAGTGGGAGTACACGCCCAGGGGGTGGCCGGGCTGGACCCCGATCTCGAACCGTCCGGCGAGGCAGTCCCGCCAGACGCGGTGCACCCGGTCCAGGTCGCGGTAGATCCAGTCGACGCGGTGACCGTCGACGGTCAGCCAGCCGCCACCGTCCACCCACGGCCCCCCCAGCCGCCCGGCTCGGTCACCTCCACCGGGCCACCGGTCAGCCGGGCCGCGAGCAGGCGCAGCGCCGCGGTGTCCAGCGGCCGCCGGTAGTACAGGCCCAGATCGAAGTCGGAGTCAGGACGGTGCGTACCACTGGCCCGGCTGCCTCCCAGGCACACACCGACGATGCCGTCGACCTCGGTCAGCCGGTTCGCGATCTCCGCCAGACGCTCCATGTCGGGGATTCTGCCGAGGCGGATCTTCGTCCGCGACCCATTTGGGCCCGGCTGCGCACCGCCCTCGGCACGACTGCACATCGGCTTCGCCACGGCTGCGCACCGCCTTGGACACGGCCCCCACCGCCTTGGACACGACTGCACACCGCCGACGGCGCGACTCCACGCCGCTTCGGGCGCGGCTCCGTGCCGCCGAACGCCGGGAGGCCACCCGCGACGACGGCACGAGCCGGTCGCGGGCGGCCTCCAGGTCCGCTTGTGCGAGGTGGGATCAGAGGATCGCGCCGGGCGTGTAGCCCGCGGCCTCCGGGTGCTGCTTCACGATCTCTTCGACACGGCCCACGACGACCGCCACCTGGTCGGCCGCGGCTCCCGTGAAGGACAGCTTGTCGGCCATCAGCTCGTCGAGCTGCGCGCGGTCCAGCGGGATCCGCTCGTCCGCGGCGAGCTTGTCGAGCAGCTCGTTGCGTTCGGCGCCCTGCTCACGCATGGCCAGGGCGGAGGCGACGGCGTTCTCCTTGATGGCCTCGTGGGCGACCTCGCGGCCGACACCGGCACGCACGGCGCCCATGAGAACCTTGGTCGTCGCGAGGAACGGCAGGTAGCGGTCCAGCTCGCGGGCGACGACGGCCGGGAAGGCGCCGAACTCGTCGAGGACGGTCAGGAAGGTCTCCAGCAGACCGTCCAGCGCGAAGAACGCGTCCGGCAGGGCGACCCGGCGCACCACCGAGCACGACACATCGCCCTCGTTCCACTGGTCGCCGACCAGCTCGCCGGTCATCGACGCGTAGCCGCGCAGGATGACCATCAGACCGTTGACACGCTCGCAGGAGCGGGTGTTCATCTTGTGCGGCATCGCGGAGGAGCCGACCTGGCCGGGCTTGAAGCCCTCGGTGACCAGCTCGTGCCCGGCCATCAGGCGGATGGTCTTGGCGGTCGAGGACGGGGCGGCCGCGACCTGCACCAGCGCGGTCACGACGTCGTAGTCCAGCGAGCGCGGGTAGACCTGGCCGACGGAGGTGAAGGCGTGCGAGAAGCCGAGGTGCCCGGCGATCCGCCGCTCCAGGTCGGCGAGCTTGGCCGCGTCGCCGCCCAGCAGGTCGAGCATGTCCTGGGACGTGCCGACCGGGCCCTTGATGCCGCGCAGCGGGTAGCGGGCGAGCAGCTCCTCGAGACGGCCGTACGCGACGAGGATCTCGTCCGCGGCGGTCGCGAAGCGCTTGCCGAGGGTGGTGGCCTGCGCGGCCACATTGTGCGAGCGGCCGGCCATGACCAGCTCGGCGTATTCGCCGGCGAGCTTGGCCAGCCGGGCGAGGACCGCCACCGTACGGTCGCGCGTCAGCTCCAGCGAGAGCCGGATCTGAAGCTGCTCGACGTTCTCGGTGAGGTCGCGGGAGGTCATGCCCTTGTGCACGTGCTCGTGGCCGGCGAGGTCGTTGAACTCCTCGATCCGCGCCTTCACGTCGTGCCGGGTGATCTTCTCGCGCTCGGCGATGGAGGCGAGGTCGACCTGGTCGAGGACCCGCTCGTAATCGGCGATGGCGGCGTCCGGCACCTCGATCCCGAGGTCCTTCTGGGCCCGCAGCACGGCGAGCCAGAGCTGACGCTCCAGCTTGACCTTCTGCTCGGGGGACCAGAGCGTGGCGAGCTCGGCGGAGGCATAGCGTCCGGCGAGAACGTTGGGGATACGGGGCTTGGCAGGCGCGGCAGTCACGTGTACGGAGCATACCGGCTGTCCGGAGTGGCTCCCGCTATGTCCGCGGCGTCCCGGATGCGCAGGTCGTGGCGGAGCGGCACCCCCCGGCGGACCGGGGCGTGCGTGAGGAGGTGCGGGGACGGGACGGAGGTGTCGCGCTCGGGCGCGCACCACAGGCCGTGTCGTCGCTCCTGCGGCCGCCGGTCATCGCGGCGGATTGACGCTCAACTCCTTTGAACGGAGGGGAGTTGTTCACCGTATGAAGGGATGGATGGCTCGGTGGAACGTTTTGGCAGGGTGGTACTCATGATCCGGAACGCGGGGGGCGGCTTCCGTAACCCGCCTGCGCGTGCGGATCGGGGTGGGGCTGCTCGCTGCCGACAACAGCGCGCAGACCTCCGTACGTCCTCGACGTGAATCGGTCGTGGGCGAAGGTGAGCTCTGCCGTGATCAGTTGGTTGCGCTCGTCGTTGACTTCCTCGATCTCCTGCATGAGCTGGGAGTTCTTGGCGCGCAGTGCCGTGTTCGCGTTGCGCGCCTCGTCGAGGGCTCGGGCATGACTGCCGAGTCTGATGGCGGTGATGGTGGCCCTGCGGGCCATGGCTTTCTCTCGCCGGGCCAGGTCCAGCTCGCGTTTTTGGATGTCCAGCTCGAGGCGTCGTCGGTGTTCCGCCAGGACGCTGAGATCATGTCGTGTGCGGGTATCGACCTGCGTCACCGTGTGACGGAGCAGGGCCGCAAGTGCCCCGGCCACGCCCATGGTTAACAGGCCGATCCCGACTGTCGCCGCTTCCCATGCATGGTGCCAGACGCCCACGCCCACGAATGTCCAGCCGGCTGTGCAGCTGGCGGCGGACGCGGTTGCCAGTCTGTACGCCACGTCTTGTTACCCCCTTGCAGTGGCCCCCCGGCTGTCGTCGGCATCGAGATCCTTTTGGAGCTCGATAGCTTGGACGATGTTCCCGCTGAGCATTGTGCGGATTCTGAGATCAGTGATTCCCCATGCGTCCATGGCCTCCTCCGGGGTGAGTGATACCGAGGCTACCCTCCGTGTCGCAGGCTGAGGCCCGTGTTCCGGCGGAAGCATGCCGCTGTTCACCAACATCTCTCGCTGGTCGAGGCCAAGTACTGACGCCCATGTCGTCAGTTGCGAGGGAAGGGGGAGGGTCTTTCCTTCCAGTGTTCTGCTGATCGTCGTCAGGCTCACTCCAATCGCGATGGCCAGTTGAGCCCGGCCACCGGCTCGTGGGCGTACGTCGTACCCGGCCGCTGTCGCGGCATTCGTGAGGTACTCGCCCACCCTCCTTGCGAGAGCTTGTCGCTCACCGCGGGACTCGTGGGGGGACTCTTCCATGCTCCGCATGTTCCGGAGAGTAGCGCGCGTGTATGCAACTTGCACGCGACTTGCATGCGTGCATCTTCGCAGGTCAATCGGCGTTTAACAGTCATGGCAGGCCAAGGGGGACGGGTCGTACGTCAGTTCCCCACAAAAAGTCTCGTCTTCATACCGGCGAAGCAACTTGCGTACGTGTACGCAAGTTGCATATGTTGCATGACTGTGAGTTAGTCGCACGTATGCAAGTCCCTTTGAGGGGACCCTATTTGCACCGCCTCGGCATCAGCTCGACCAGGCTCCGGAGCTGCGAGGCAACCGCGGGGGCGCCTCGAAACCTTCGGACACGACGACCCGGTCATCCGGCGCCCGAGCCCGGCCATGGCCGGAGCGGACCGTCGCAGCACCTGCCCACCACAGTTCATCCACTCATGAACGGAGTAGGCCTTGATCGCCGAGGCTAACGCCGCCACACCGCGGTTCGACACCAGAGAACCGGCCCTTATCGCCCGCGCGCTCGCGGGCGACCGGGACGCTTTCGGGGAGCTCTACGCCCTGCATCACCCCGCGGTACTGGCTTACGTACAACGCCGTGTACGCAATCGGCAGGTCGCCGAGGACATCACCGGCGAGACCTTTCTCAACGCCTGGATGAAACGCGAGACCTTCACCTATCGCGGCATCGGTTTTGTCGGGTGGCTGATCACCATCGCCCGGAACAAGGTCATCGACCATTGCAAGAGTGCCCAGCGCCGCGAATTCGTCGTCGAGGACATGCTCGGCTTCGACGAAGATCTCACGGTCAGCACCGAGGACACCGTACTGATCAGTCTGGACGAGGAGTTGCTGCGCCGGGCTCTGGAGCAACTGCGGCCACCACAACGCGAAGTCCTCACGCGGCGCTTCTTGATGGAGTTCTCGGTGCTGGAGACGGCACGCCAGATGTCACGGTCCGAAGGCGCGGTGAAGACCCTGCAGTTCAGGGCGCTGGCCAAGCTGCGCAGCGAGTATCTGGGGGTGGCGGCATGACCACCGTGCCCGAGATCCGTTCGGTCGTCGAAGCCAATCTTGCCGAGCAACTCAGCGCGTTGGCGCGGGAGTTCGTCGCCGACCTGGAGGCGCAGGGGCGTCTGGTGGAGGCCGGCGGGGCCGGTGTCCTCGAACGGCTGCGGACACAGGTCGAGGCCGTGCAGAACTGTCCGGAGGCCTACCACGCGGCCGTGGACACGATCGTGGAGGACTGCGGCTACCCGAGCGAGGTCGCGATGCGGATCGCCACCGCGCTGAACCGCAAGGGGCTGATCCCCGGCGACGACGTCGAGCCGCGCCGCGAGCGTGCGTCCGCTTCCGAGCCGAACGGCGGGGGACGGGTCCCGGGCGACGATATCGAGCCGCGGCACGACCGGGCGCCCGCGTCCGCCCCTGCCCTCGCGCCCGCCCCCTTGTCCGTGTCCGCCCCCTTGTCCGTGCCCGCGCCGGACCCTGAGGAACAAGGCCTCGGCGCCGGCGGTCCCGAGCCGCGGCACGACCATGCCCAGGCGCCCGGGCCGGACGATCCGGATGATGAGGAACCCGTGCTCGGTGGCGAGGAGTCCGAACCCCGGCACGAGCGCGCTCCCGCGTCCGTGCCGGACCACCGGGGGCCGGTCCCCGGCGCCGAGAACCCCGAGCCGCGGCACGACCGTGCCTCCCTGTCCTCGCCGCTCGTGCCGCCCGCGCGCGGTGCGATCGTCCTGCATCTCGCCCACCGCGGTGCCGGACGGGTCGTGGCGGAGCACGGGGCGGCACCGGTGCCGCAGCGCGTCGACGGCCAGGTTCCGCGGGTGCGGCCGGCCGCAGCGCGGTCGCGCCAGGTCGGATGGGGCAGCGCCTCCGCCCGCGCGGTCTCGGTCGCCGCGAGTCTGCAGTCCGACCACCTCGCACGCCTGGAGGCCATGCAGATCACGGCGGACGGCGAGCGGGTCACGGTGGCCATCAAGGCCACCTGCCTGGACGACTGGGAGTACTGGCTCGACGCGATCGGTGCTCCCCGCAACGTCCGGACCCGGACGGCCGGGCATGCTCAGGTGGCCGCGGGCACCCTGGACGGAGTCGCCGTCCATCTCACCGCGCACGGTGTCCCCGAGCTCCTCCAGGAGGCGAGCGACACGGCCGCCGATCCGTTCTTCCTCTGGGGGCGGATCTATGACCTCGGGACGGGGCAGGTCGACCGCACCGACCGGATCTGGCTGTCGCTCGGGCGGCGCCAGGACGAGCGCGGTATGCCGCTGCTGGTCCTGCGCGGCACGGACGGTCCCCCGTATCCACTCGCCTCGATCGTCATGGCGCACGGCCCGCTGACGTCGACCCCCCTGCCCTCCGGCGGAATCACCGGGGACAGTGCGTGATCGTCGCCGGGGCGCCGCTTCGCCTGGCTGTTTCCACTCGTGATGCCCCGCGCCGCTGCATGAGGCGAACCGGGGCGACGCGTCCACACACGCTCACGTTCTGTGTACTGAACCTGGCGCAGAGCGACCTCGGCCGGTAGTAGGCGTGGCCGTCAGGGATGGCCGGTTTCCCACCCTGCCGGCAGTCCGCCGCAAGGGTGCCGATGGGGCACATCGGCCCTGATCGGTCCACCGGTGGTGTGTCGGTGTCAAAAGGTACGCACGTGCCTTTGGCCCGGCCACGCCCATGGACAGGTGCCCGCAAGTTCCCCGGGTGGTGCTCTGGGGCGTACTTCTCAGGCCAAGGCTCGAGTGCTTTGATGTTGATTCCAGCGGGAACTCCCGGCTGGCCTGTTACTTGCCATCCCCGCGGGATGGCAAGACGGCTCCTCTCCATGCTCCGCAAAGCTGGAGGGGCCGTCGGCGGGGCCCGGCGTACGCGCCGGCCCCGGCCGTACTCACGGGCGCGCGAGCGGGCGCATCAACTGCATACCTGCGCTGTCGAGCGCCCCCCGTGCGCCCTGTGGCGACCGAGGGGTGATCGGGTAGCGTCCTCCTCCATGCGGAGCATGGGCCGCCGTGCCACTCGAGAGAGCGACACGGCGGAAGCCGCCCTTCAGGGCCGACTCAGCCGCTGTGCCCGCCCGTGACAGGACCCTCGTAGGGCAGGAGCTCCGGGCGCTTCGCCGGCAGTCCGTCGCCGGACGAGCGGCCCGTCAGCCGTCGCCCGATCCACGGCAGCAGATACTGCCGGGCGAAGCGGGCGTCGGCCGTGCGGCGGGAGACCCAGCCGGGGGGCGCGGTGGGCGCCGCCGGAACGTGCCAGTCCGGGTCCTCGGCCTCGTATCCGAGGGTCTGCCACACGGCTTCCGCGACCCGGTGGTGTCCCTCGGCGGTCAGATGCAGCCGGTCGACGTCCCATGAGCGCGGGTCGGCGAGCGAAGGTGCCCCGTAGAGGTCCACCACCAGGGCGCCGTGCCGCTCGGCGAGCTCGTCGACGACGGTGAAGAGCTCCTCCATGCGAGGCCGGAAACGTTCGAGGACCGGGCCGTTGCGGCCGGGGCTGCGCATCAGGACGAGCTGCTCGCAGGCCGGGGCCAGCCGCTCCACGGCCTCCTCCAGCAGGCCGCGCACGCGTCCCATGTCGACCTTGGGCCGCAAGGCGTCGTTGAGGCCGCCGACCAACGTGATCACGTCCGGCCGCATGGCGGCGGCCACGTCCACCTGCTCGTCGACGATCTGCCCGATCAGCTTGCCGCGCACGGCGAGGTTAGCGTAGCGGAAACCGGGTGCCCGGGCCGCCATACGGCCCGCGAGGAGGTCGGCCCATCCTCGGTACGAGCCGTCGGGCAACAGGTCCGACATGCCCTCGGTGAAGGAGTCGCCTACCGCGACGAGGCTGGTGTGTGAGGCATTCATCTGCATGGCGTGAAAGATGGTAACCCGAACACATACCCATCGGTCGGTCGGATCGTCCTGCCGGGGCCGCCGCTCCCACGAGTCACCCGCGGCGGCCCCGAACGCCGCCTACGCCGGCTGCTCGAACAGTTCTCTCAGGACGTCCTCCATCGTCACCAGTCCCGTGAGCCGTCCGTCGCTGCCCATGACCGCCGCGAGATGGGTGCGGCTGCGGCGCATCGCGGTCAGGACGTCGTCCAGGGGGGTGCTCTCCCGGACGCGGGCGATGGGCCGCATGTCCCCCACGCGGAACGGCACCTCGCGCGGGGTCGCGTCCAGCGCGTCCTTGACGTGGAGATAGCCGACGATCCGGCGCCCCTCGTCGACGACCGGGAAACGGGAGAACCCCGACTCGGCCGACAGTCGCTCCAGTTCCTCCGGAGTGACGCCCACGCGCGCGTAGACGACGCGTTCCACCGGGAGCACGACGTCGTGCACCGGGCGGCGGCCCAGCTCCAGGGCGTCCCGCAGCCGCTCCTGGGCACGGTGGTCGATGAGCCCCGCCGCACTGGAGTCCTTGACCAGACGCGAGAGTTCGTCGTCGGAGAAGGTCGCGGCGACCTCGTCCTTCACCTCGACCCGCAGCAGCTTCAGCAGCCCGTTGGCGAAGGCGTTGACCGCGAAGATCACCGGGCGCAGCGCGCGGGAGAGCGCGACCAGCGGCGGCCCGAGGACCAGCGCCGTCCGCACGGGCTCCGCGAGTGCCACGTTCTTCGGCACCATCTCGCCGAGCAGCATGTGCAGATACGTCGCCAGGGTGAGCGCGATGACGAAGGAGACCGCGTGACCCGCGCCGGAGGGGACACCCACCGCGTGGAACACCGGCTCCAGCAGGTGCGCGATGGCGGGCTCGGCCACGATGCCGAGCACCAGGGTGCACAGCGTGATGCCGAGCTGCGCGGTCGCGAGCAGCGCCGAGACGTGTTCGAGGCCCCAGAGCACACTGCGTGCCCGCCGGTCGCCCCGCTCGGCGTGTGGCTCGATCTGGCTGCGGCGCACCGAGATCAGCCCGAACTCGGCGCCGACGAAGAAGCCGTTCACGACGAGGGTCGCGAGTCCGATCAGCAGTTGTACGACGGTCATCGCGTGCTCTCCTCGGCGTCGTCCGGGGCGTGCAGCAGCACCCGCGCGGCTCGCCGCCCCGAGGCGTCCACGACGTCGAGCCGCCAGCCGTCGGCCTCGACGCTGTCTCCCTCGGCGGGGATCCGGCCGAGCTCGGTCGCGATGAACCCGGCCAGGGTCTCGTACGGCCCGTCGGGCACCCGCAGTCCGACCCGGGCGAGCTGGTCGGTACGGGCGGACCCGTCGGCCGAGTACAGCGTCCGGCCGTCGGCGTCCGTGCCGGCGGGGGCGAGGTCGGGCGTCTCGTGCGGGTCGTGCTCGTCGCGCACCTCGCCGACGACCTCCTCCACGATGTCCTCCAGGGTGGCGACGCCGGCCGTGCCGCCGTACTCGTCGATGACCACGGCCATGGTGCGCTTGCCGGCCAGCCGGTCGAGGAGCCGGTCCACGGTCAGCGACTCCGGTACGAGCAGCGGCTCGCGCATGATCTGGGAGACGGGCGTCTGCGTCCGGCTCGTGGCGTGCACCGTCAGCACGTCCCTGATGTGCGCGACGCCGACGACCTCGTCGAGGCTCTCGTGGTAGACCGGGAAGCGGGACAGGCCGGTCGCGCGGGTCGCGTTCGCCACGTCCTCACAGGTCGCCTGGACGTCCAGTGCGATGACCTGGACGCGCGGTGTCATCACGTTCTCCGCGGTCAGGTCGGCGAGGTTCAGGGTGCGCACGAACAGCTCGGCGGTGTCCGCCTCCAGAGCGCCCTCCTTGGCGGAGTGCCGGGCGAGGGCCACCAGCTCCTGGGGTCCGCGGGCGGAGGCCAGCTCCTCGGCGGGTTCGAGGCCGAAGCGGCGTACGACGTGGTTCGCGGTGTTGTTCAGATGGGCGATGAACGGGCGGAACGCGGCGCTGAACCAGCGCTGCGGCGTCGCCACCCGTTTGGCCACGGCCAGCGGTGTGGAGATCGCCCAGTTCTTGGGCACCAGCTCGCCGACGACCATCAGGAAGAGCGTAGAGAGCGCCGTACCGACGACCAGCGCCACCGAGTTCGACGCGGAGGGCGGGACGCCCAGTGATTCCAGGGGGCCCGCGATGAGCTTGGCGATCGACGACTCGGAGAGCATGCCGACCACAAGGTTCGTCACGGTGATGCCGAGCTGGGCGCCGGAGAGCTGGAAGGTGAGGTTCCGTGCGGCTTTGAGGGCTCCGGAGGCGCCCCGCTCGCCGCGCTCCACGGCCCGCTCCAGCTCGCTGCGCTCGACCGTGGTCAGGGAGAACTCGGCCGCCACGAACACGCCGCAGATCAGCGACAGCAGAACTGCGACCAGCAGGAGGAGCACTTCGGTCATCGGGTCACCTCCGTCCCATGATCGGCCAGGGACAGGGGGATCGCGCGATGTCCGCTGCCACCGTGCGCAACACGGCCGCGGGTACTGGGAGGCTCGCCCATGGGCGGACGCTCACACCTTTCGTCGGAGGAACGATGGTCGGGTCCAACAAGGGTAAAGGATCGGCAAAGTAGTCTCCGTGGGGGTGCCGTCGTCGGCCCCGCCGCTCCGGGAGACCCGCCCGCGGCTCGGTACCCGCCTCCCCATGACTCCCAACGCCGGCGCCCGGGAGTCCTAGTCGGTGAGCGGCTTCACCCAGCGCCGCCAGTGCTCCTCCGGCGTATACCCGGCGGCCCGCCAGGCATGGTGGGCCGTTTCGTTCCGTGCCAGCACCATCGCGTCACCGCGCCGCCCGCCCAGGCGTACGAAACGGTCCTCCGCCGCGGTCAGCAGCGCGGAGCCGATGCCGAGACGCCGCCGGTCCGGATGGACCGCCAGCCGGTACAGATGGCAGCGCCAGCCGTCGAAGCCGGCGATCACCGTGCCCACCAGCCCTTCCTCGCGCTCCGCGAGCAGCAGCGCCCCGGGATCGCGGTCGACCAGGCGCTCCACGCCGTTCCGGTCGTCACTGATGCTGGTGCCCTCGGCGGCCACCTTCCAGAAGGCGAGCACGGTGTCGAGGTCCTCGGGCCGCGCGGCCCGTATCCGCAAGTCGGTCATGGTCCGATCCCATCACGGGGACCAGGTGCCGGAACGGGATTTCCGACATGCGGACGATCACCTGCCGTGCGGGGCGACGATCACCGGCCGCTCAGTGCGCGGACCACCGGAGCGAAGACCTCCAGGTTCGGCTCCAGCACCGTCAGATACGAGAATCCGAAGCGTTCGCGCAGGTCCCGGACCTGACCGGCGATCTGTTCCACGGAACCGATCAGGACGACGGGCAGGTCCAGCACCTCGCGCTCGGTCAGATGCGGGAGCCGGGGCAGCCACGGCCGGACGGCGGCACCGCGGTCGTCGGTGACGGCGACGATCTGGATCAGCAGGTTGAGCTCGGCGGGTTCCTCGCGTCCGGCGGACGCCTTCCGGTAGAGCGTGACGCGTCCGTCGAGCTCGGTAGCCGAGAGCGGTTCCAGGGTGCCGTTCCGCCCGGTGCGCGCTCCCGTGAACGAGGCGATGTCCGCGTGCTCCGCGGCGATGCGGAGCATCCGGTCGCCGTTGGCCCCGATGAGCAGGGGTACCCGCGGCGGTCCGCCGCCCGGGGTCTCCGGCGCCTTCCCGCCCGGCCACGGCGTGCCGAGGGAGAGTCCGTCCGGGCCGAGCAGGCGCTCCAACTCCTGGACCGTGCGCAGGAGATGGTCGACCCTCTCGCGCGGGGTGCCGAAGGGCAGGCCCGCCGTCTCGTGTTCGGCCGGTACGTATCCGGTGCCGAGGCCGAGTTCGAGACGGCCGCCCGTCAGCGCGTCCGTGGTGGCTACCTCGCGGGCGAGCAACGCGGGGTTCCAGAAAGCCGCGTTGAGCACGAACGTGCCGAGCCGGGGCCGCTGGGTCGCCTGCGCGGCGGCGACCAGCGAGGGGAAGGGGGCGGGCATCCCCAGATGGTCGGCGACGGTGATCACGTCGTAACCGAGCTCCTCGGCGCGGCGACACCTGGCGGCCCACCCGGCACCGGTCGCGGGAGCGATGAGGCTGACACCGAAACGGAACGGGCGTGACATCGGCTGTCCCTTCGCGCGGTCGGACTCGCCCCCTGTGAGCGAGCCGACGGTTGGTCCCCGGACCTGAGGACCGAGGCGAACACGCGGTCGGCCCCGGCCCTGACGGACCGGGGCCGAGCCGCCGTGCGGTCACTCGTGCGCGATCGCCGCCAGGACGTTCATGCGTGAAGCGCGCAGGGCCGGGAGCAGGGCCGCCACGATGCCGACGACGGCCGAGCCGATCACGACCGCGACGATCGTCGTCCAGGGGATGGCGAGCGCCTTCATGCCCTGCAGCGCGAGCACCTGCTGGACACAGACTCCCCAGATGATCCCGAGGGCCAGTCCGAGCACCGCGCCGAAAACGGCGATCACCACGGACTCCAGACGGATCATCCGGCGCAGTTGGCGCCGGCCGAGACCGATGGCGCGCAGCAGCCCGATCTCGCGGGTGCGCTCCACGACTGACAGGGCGAGGGTGTTGACCACGCCGAGCACGGCGATGACGATCGCGAGCCCGAGCAGCGCGTACACGAGGTAGAGCAGCACGGCGATCTGGTCGTGGACGAGCTTCTTGTAGTCGGCCTGGTCGCGGACCTGGACCTGCGGGTACGGCTCAAGGGTCTTCTCGAGACGTGGCCGCAGCTGGTCCGGGGCCGTGCCCGGGGCCGCGTTGACGTACAGCGCCGAGTCCTGCCCGCCGGGCACGTACTTCTCGATCGTGCCGAAGCCGAAGAAGAGTCCGCCCTGCGTCCCGAACCCCCCGCCGTCCTGGTCGGTGAGCGCGCCCACGGTCAGGGTCGTCGTGCGGTCGGCGGGGAACTCGACGGGAATCGTGCTGCCGACCCGCACGTCGTGGTCCTCGGCGAACGTCGCGTCCATCGCGATGCGCCCCTCGCCGAGCGCCGCCGCAGAGTCGCCCCGCGTGTACGTGAGGTGGGCGACGTCGTCGAGCCGCGGATCGTAGGCCGAGGCGGTCGTCTCCACCCGCTTGCCGTCGGGCAGTTTCACCGCGACCGGCGTGAACCGCTGCCGGACCACCAGCCCGACCCCCTCGGTGGCGCGCACCTTGTCCGTGACCTCGTGCGAGAACGGCACGTAATTGGCGTTCTGGAGCACGAAGTCGGCACCGAGGGTTTTGTCGATCTGCTGGTCGAATGATTTGCTCATGGACGCGCTGGCCACGGACATCCCGCCGACCAGGGCGAGACCGACCATCAGGGCGGCCGCGGTGGCGCCGGTGCGCCGGGGATTGCGCAGCGCGTTGCGCTGGCTCATCCGGCCCACCGGCCCGAAGATCGCCGGGAACGCGCCGCCGAGGACCCGGATCACCGGCCGCACGAGCAGCGGCCCGGCGATCACCGTGGCGATCAAGGTCAGGACGACACCGAGTCCCAGCAGCGAGGCCGAGGTCGAGGTCTTCGACGAGGCCGCGCATCCCGCCAGAGCCGCGGCCCCGGCCGCGCCGACGACCCCGCCGACCACGGCCCGTACCCGCAACGGCCTTCCCACGCCCGCGACTTCGGCGTCCGAGAGGGCCGCCATGGGGGAGACGCCCGCCGCCCGCCTGGCCGGAAGATAGGCCGCGATGTACGTGACGCCGACGCCGACGACGTACGCCGCCACGGGGGTTCCCCAACCGATCACCATCTCGGTGGACTTGAGGTTCATGCCGAAGGCGGTCATCAGCTTGATCAGCCCGATCGCCAGCCCGATCCCGGCCGCGAGGCCGAGCGTCGAACCCACCAGGCCGAGGAGCAGCGCCTCGGTGAGCACCGACCGGCGGACCTGCCGGCGGTCGGCGCCCAGCGCCCGCAGCAGCCCGAGTTCCCGGGTGCGCTGGGCGATCAGCATGGAGAAGGTGTTGACGATGAGGAATATGCCGACGAGCACCGCGATCCCGGCGAAGCCGAGCATCACGTACTTAATGACGTCGAGAAATCCGCCGAGCTGTTCGGCGGACGACTTCGCCTGCTCCTCGGCCGTCTTCACGTCGTAGGGCCCGGCGCCGAGTGCGGCGGAGACGCGCTTTTTGAGCACGGCGTCGTCGACACCCGGCGCGGCGTCCACGGAGATGCTCGTGCCGGCGTCCGGGCGGCCGAGCAGCTTCGACTGCGCGGTCGGGGTGTCGAGGAAGATCAGCGCGGCACCGGGGTTGGTGGTGGTGAAGGTGGCGATGCCGACGATCCGCACCTTGAAGGAGCCGGGCTGCGCCTGCACCGTGAGGGTGTCGCCGATACCGAGGTGCTTCTTGTCGGCGGTGTCCGCGTCGAGCAGTGCCTCGCCGGCGCCGTGCGGTTCGTGACCGGAGGTCAGCTTCACCGGACTGCGTTCGGTGATCTCCCAGTTGGTGACGATCGTGGGGGCGCCCGTCGTCGGTCCGACCGACTTGTTCGCGCCGTCGACGACCGGGGCGTTCTCCACCGACGCGTCCACGTGGGTCGCGGCGACTCCCTCGACGCCGGCGAGCCGGTCCACGAGGGAGGCGGGGACGGTCTCGGTGGCGCCGGTGGGCAGTTGGGACGTCAGATCGTTCTTCGGTTCCACGGTCACGTCGGCCGCGGTGGAGGCGAAGAGCCGGTCGAACGTACGGGTCACCGTGTCCGAGAAGATGAGACTGCCCGCGACGAAGGCCACGGACAGCACGATGGCCAGGGCCGAGAGCAGCAGTCGCCCTTTGTGCGCGAGAAAGCTTCGCAGTGTCGCCTTGAGCACGACCGCCTCAGTCCTTGTCGGGGGTTGCGTCGCCGGAGCCGCCGCCGGGAGCGGTGCCGCCGGGGCTGCCGTGGGCCGTGTCACCGGCGACGGGAGCCGTGTCACCCGCGCCGCGGGCGTCCGCCGCGGGACCCCCCTCGCCCTCGGAGGCCGCTCCACCGGGCTCGCCGCGCCCGCCGTCGAAGGTGACCCGGACGGTGTCGAAACGCTTCATCCGTTCCAGCACGGCGTCCGCGGAGGGCCGCTCCATCTCGTCCACGATCCGCCCGTCCGCGAGGAAGAGCACGAGGTCGGAGTGGGCGGCCGCGCCGGGATCGTGGGTGACCATGACGACGGTCTGGCCCAGCTCGTCCACGGCCTCGCGCAGGAACCCGAGGACTTCGAGGCCCGCCCGCGAGTCCAGGTTGCCGGTCGGCTCGTCCGCGAAGATCAGCTCCGGCCGGGAGGCGAGCGCCCGCGCGCAGGCGACGCGCTGCTGCTGGCCCCCGGAGAGCTGGGCGGGCCGGTGCTTGAGCCGGTCGCGCAGCCCGAGGGTGTCGATGACCTGGTCGAGCCACTTCTGGTCGGGCTTCTGGCCCGCGATGTCCATGGGCAGCGTGATGTTCTCCGCCGCGTTGAGCGTGGGGATCAGGTTGAACGACTGGAACATGAAGCCGATCCGGTCCCGCCGCAGCCGGGTCAGCTCGCGGTCCTTCAGCCCGGTGATCTCGGTGTCGCCCAGCCACACCTGCCCCGCCGAGACGGTGTCCAGGCCCGCCAGACAGTGCATGAGGGTGGACTTCCCGGAGCCCGAGGGACCCATGACGGCGGTGAACCGGCCGCGCGCGATGTCCACGTCGACCGAGTCGAGGGCCAGTACCGCGGTCTCGCCGGAACCGTACGCCTTGGTCAGGCCGCGGGCGCGGGCGGCGATCCCGTCCCCCTCCGCGCGGCCGGGAATCTGCTCGGCAGCAGCTGTGGACAAGACCGCCTCCTCCTGGGATGGATGTCCGGACACATGGTCGGCCCGAGCGTAGTGTGATCGGACGCACACCCGGTATCCCCCCGAGGTGCCACACGGTCTCCGTCCCAGGGTGTGGCCCTCGTATGGATGTAAGGGGCAATCTCCACCGTGGTTCTCCACCCCCGGCCCCTCTTGCCTGTGCTAGCGATATCGCGCTAGCTTCGAAGCATGGCGAAGACTCAGCTGAACGTCCGGGTGGACGAAGGCACCGCGCGCGCCGCCCGGGAGAGAGCCCTGGAACGAGGGATGAGCGTGAACCGCTACATCGAGGAACTGGTCCGCCAGGACACCGGGGAGGTGGGCCACACCTTCGTGGAGGCCGCCGCGGATTTCATGAAGCAGTACGAGTCCGTCTTCGCCGAGGAGTTCGGCGCGGAGCGTGAAGGCACCAGCGAAGGTCGTCGTTGATCCCTTGAGCAGTCTCAGAGTCGACCTTGCCTGGCTCCTCATGATCGCCGAACAGAAAACACCGGGAGACCCCCAGGTCACCGACTGGGGAGCCCTCGTCGCCGCGGTCAGCCGGCACGAGGCGGAGATCCTCGGCATTCCCGTGTACGACAGTCCGCACGCCCGCGCCGCCGCGCTGCTCCAGCTCCTGCTGCACGTCCCGGCGCTCGAACGCTCCAACGCGATGTTCGCCTCGGCCGTCGCCTACGCCTATCTCGTCGCCAGCGGCCTGAAGGTCGTCACCTCGCCCGAACAGGTGAGGGAACTGGCCCGCCTGGTGAAGAGCGGTCAGGCGACCGTGCACGACATCGCCCACGAACTGCGCCGCTGGAGTCTGTGACCCCGGCGCGGAAGCCCCGGGGGCGTGCTCGTCAGTCGAGCGGCCTCCGGGCCGTGCCCAGGACGCAGTACGACGTGGGCAGGCGCGGCCCCTTCTCGGGCAGCAACAGCCGCCGGTACGGGCCCAGTTCGAATCCAGCCTCGCGCAGCGCGGCGATCGGGTCGCGGGCCACGTGGCAGCCGCCGCACAGCCGCGGCCACACCGTGGCGTCCAGGCCCCGCTGGACGGCGCCCATGACCCGTCCGCCGCCCCGGCCGTGCTCGAAGAACCGCACCGTGCCACCCGGGCGCAGCACCCGCCGCACCTCGGCGAGCGCCTTCGGCACGTCCCGCACGCTGCACAGCACGAGCGAGAGCACGGCGGCGTCGTACGCCTCGCTCTTGACCGGCAGGGCCTCCGCGACGCCCGGCGCCACATCGACGGGCACCTCGCAGCGCAGCGCCGCCTCCATCGCCAACTGCCGCAGCAGCCGCTCGGGTTCGATGGCCACGACCTCCGACACGGTGCCCGGATAGTGGGCGAAGTTCAGCCCGTTGCCCGCGCCGATCTCGATCACCCGCCCGGACAGTCCGTCGAGCAGCCGTCCGCGCAGCCCGCCGATCCCCATCCGGGTCTCGGCGCCGACGCTGAGACGGGCGTAGTAGCGGGCGAACACCGGATGGTGCACGGCCCCCGCGGAGACCTTGCCGGAGTCGGCCGAACGGAGCGGCTTGAACGGCATCTCGGACCTCCCGGGAGACAGGGTTCACCGGAATTGTCCCCCCGGGAAGCCAGCCGCACGCCCGCCGCGCCACGCGGAAGGCGAGTTCACCCGGCAGGGAGCCGCACGGCTCAGCCGTGGCGGCTCCCTGCCGGGTGGCGCGGCGGGCGTGCGGCGCGGGTCGTGGGCGGCGCGGCGCGTCCCCTGGCCGACGTCAGGCCGTGTGTGCCGCCGCGAAGACCCCGGCGTTCCAGCGTCCGCCCAGCCGGTGATCCAGCCAACCCGGCGCACCGGCACGGAAGTCGGCGGGCGAGAGGCCGCCCACGCCCGCCGGGACGGCGCCCAGCAGGGGCGCCCCGGACACCGCCGGCAGGTCCGCGAGATTGCACCGCATCGCCAGATCGGGGGAGTCCGGCCAGCTCCCGATCACCACCCCCGCCAACTCCAGCTCCCGAAGCCGCAGTTCACGAGCCGTCAGTTCCGTGGTGTTGAGCGTTCCCAGCCCCGCCGAAGCGACGACCAGCACGGGCGCGTCCAGCATCCGGGCCACGTCCGCGAGCGTCCCGTCCTCGTGGTCGAACCGGACGAGCAGACCGCCCGCCCCCTCGAGCAGCACCAGATCGTGTTCGGTGGCCAGCTTCGCCGCGGCTTCCGCAGCCGACTCCGGCGACACGGGCGGCAGTCCGGCTCGCCGGGCGGCCGTCGCGGGTGCCAACGGCTCGGGGTAGCGGCCCAGTTCGAGCGTCGTGACGGCACCGGCGAGCCGGGCCACCTCGTCCGCGTCGCCGCGCTCGTCCGGTCGTACACCCGTCTGCGCGGGCTTCAGCACGGCCACGGACCGTCCGGCCGCGAGGGCCGTGGCGGCGACGGCGGCCGTGACGACCGTCTTGCCCACCTCCGTGCCCGTACCCGTGATCACCAGTACCGTCATCTCAGCCCTCCCGCGTCGCGGCGCACACCGCGCGCGTGATCCGTGCCAGGTCCGTGTCGCCGGTGACGTACGGCGGCATCGTGTAGACGAGGTCGCGGAACGGCCGCAGCCACACGCCCTCGCGTACCGCGGCCGCCGTCGCCGCCTTCATGTCCACCTCGTGGTCGAGCTGGACGACTCCGATCGCGCCGAGCACCCGTACGTCCCGCACGCCCGGCAGCGCGGCGGCCTCCGAGAGGCCCTCCGTCAGTCCCGCCTCGATCCGCTTCACCTCGGTCCGCCAGTCCTGCCCCAGCAACAGGTCGACCGAGGCGCACGCCACCGCGGCGGCGAGCGGATTGCCCATGAACGTCGGGCCGTGCGCGAGCACCGGCACCTCGCCGCGCGAGATGCCGTCGGCCACCCGCGAGGTGCACAGCGTCGCCGCCATCGTCAGATAGCCGCCGGTCAGCGCCTTCCCGACACACATCACGTCCGGGGTCACGCCCGCGTGGTCCGCCGCGAACAGCTCACCCGTACGGCCGAAACCCGTCGCGATCTCGTCGAAGACCAGCAGGACGTCGTGCTCGTCGCAGGCCTCGCGCAGCACCCGCAGATACGCGGGGGAGTGGAAGCGCATCCCGCCCGCGCCCTGCACCACCGGCTCCACGATGACGGCGGCGAGCTCGTCGGCGTGCCGCCCGATCAGCTCGCGCAGATGGTCCGCGTACGACTCCTCGTACGCGGCCGGCGGCGCGTCGGCGAACACCTGGCGCTGGAGCACGCCCTGCCACAGCTCGTGCATCCCGCCCTCGGGGTCGCACACCGACATGGGCTGCCAGGTGTCCCCGTGATAGCCGCCGCGCCAGGTCAGCAGCCGCTGCTTGCCGGGACGGCCGAGCGAGCGCCAGTGCTGGAGGCACATCTTGACGGCGACCTCGACCGAGACCGAGCCGGAGTCGGCGAGGAAGACATGCTCCAGACCGTCCGGCGAGATGTCGACCAGCCGCTTGGCCAGCCGCACGGCGGGCTCGTGGGTGAGCCCGCCGAACATCACATGGCTCATGCGGTCGAGCTGGCCGCGCGCCGCGTCGTTCAGGACCGGGTGGTTGTAGCCGTGGATGGCCGACCACCAGGACGACATGCCGTCGACCAGCTCGCCCGTGCCGTCGGCCAGCCGCAGCCGGACCCCGTTCGCCGACTCCACGACCAGCGGCTCCTGGCGGCCGGGCATGGGCCCGTACGGATGCCAGACGTGCCGCCGGTCGAGGTCGAGCAGTTCCCGCACGGACAGCTCAGGCATTGGGCGCGAGATCCGTTCCGGCACCGCGGCGGCGCACGGAGACCAGATCCGTACGGGCGTCGGCGGGCGCCTCGGCCGGAGCCACGGGCGCCGAACCGCACACGCCGCCGCCCTCGTGGGACCCGCAGCCCGCCTCGGCGTGCGATCCGCAGCCGGCGGCGCCGTGCGATCCGCACCCGTCCTCCGCGTGCGAGCCGCATCCGCCGCCGGACGGCGCGCGGTGCTCGGGCAGCGTCACCTCGCCCGCGTTCTCCACCTCGAAGCCGGCGTCCGCGATCATCTCCAGGTCGGCCTTGCCCGCCTGGCCCTCACTGGTGAGGTAGTCACCGAGGAAGATCGAGTTGGCGAGGTTCAGGGCCAGCGGCTGGAGGGTGCGCAGATGCACCTCGCGGCCGCCGGCGATCCGGACCTCGACGTCCGGGCAGACGAAGCGGACCATGGCCAGGATGCGCAGACAGCGCTGCGGGGTGAGGTTCCACTCCTTGGCGAGCGGGGTTCCCTCGAAGGGGATCAGGAAATTCACCGGAACGGAGTCGGGGTCGAGCTCGCGCAGCGCGTAGACGACGTCGACGAGGTCCTCGTCCGACTCGCCCATGCCGGCGATGAGGCCCGAGCAGGCGGACAGTCCCGCCGCGTGCGCCTTCTGGACGGTGTCCACCCGGTCGGCGTACGTGTGGGTGGTCGTGATCTCCCCGTACGTTCCCTCGGACGTGTTCAGGTTGTGGTTGTAGGCGTCCGCGCCCGCCTCGCGCAGCCGCTCGGCCTGGCCGTCGGAGAGCAGACCGAGGCAGGCGCACACCTCGACGTTCTCGTTCTGGTCCTTGATGGCCTTGATCGTGTCGGAGACCCGGTCCACGTCACGGTCCGTCGGGCCCCGCCCGCTGGCCACCAGGCAGACCCGCTTGGCGCCCCCGGCGAGCCCGGCCGCCGCGGCCCTGGAGGCCTCGTCGGGCTTGAGCCAGCTGTACTTGAGGATGCCGGCCGTGGAGCCGAGACGCTGCGAGCAGTACGAGCAGTCCTCCGGGCACAGGCCCGACTTCAGGTTGACGAGATAGTTCAGTTTCACCCGTCGGCCGAACCAGTGCCGGCGTACCTTTCCGGCCGCGGCCACCACGTCGAGTACGTCGTCGTCGGAGGTGGCCAGTACGGCCAGCGCCTCGTCGCGGGTCGGCAGCTCGCGCCGAAGCCCCTTGTCCACCAGCGTGTTCAGCAGGTCCATGAGGTCCGATCCTGGACCATACGACCGCTCCCGGCCAAGGAGAGTTTGCACAACAGAGATGGTTCGACGTGTGGGTATTGCCACATCATGCGCCGTCGGGGCGACCGCTAGGGTCTGTTCACTGCCTACAAATTACTGCCACCGCACCGCAGCGAGACCCGGAGGACACATGGCGTTCGGCTGGATCGACGAGCAGGCCGAGGCGCGCCGCCGGGCCGGACTCGTGCGTACGCTGCGCCCGCGCCCCGCCGAGTCGCCGCTCCTCGATCTCGCGAGCAACGACTACCTGGGGCTCGCCCGCCATCCGGAGGTCACCGAAGGCGCCGCCGAGGCCGCCCGCCGATGGGGCGGCGGCGCGACCGGCTCCCGGCTCGTCACCGGCACCACCGAACTGCACAGCGAGCTGGAACGCGAACTGGCCGATTTCTGCGGCTTCGAGTCCGCGCTCGTCCTGTCCTCGGGCTACGCGGCCAACCTCGCCGCCGTCACCGCGCTCGCGCCGCACGGCTCGCTGGTCGTCTCGGACGCGGGCAACCACGCCTCCCTGATCGACGGCTGCCGGCTGGCCCGCGGCACGACGCAGGTGGTCTCCCACGCGGACCCCGACGCCGTGCGCAAGGCGCTCGGCACTCACGACGGACCCGCCGTCACCGTCTCCGACACGGTCTTCTCGGTGGACGGCGACGCGGCCCCGCTCGCCGAACTCGCCCTCGCGAGCCGGGAGTACGGTGCCGGACTGATCGTCGACGACGCCCACGGGCTCGGCGTCCTGGGCGACGGCGGCAGGGGCGCGCCGCACGCCGCGGGGCTCGCGGGGGACCCGGACGTCGTCGTCACCGTCACACTGTCCAAGTCGCTCGGGAGCCAGGGCGGCGCGGTCCTCGGCCCGGCGCCCGTCATCGATCATCTGATCAACGCGGCGCGCACCTTCATCTTCGACACCGGCCTGGCGCCGGCCGCTGCGGGCGCGGCCCTCGCGGCCCTGCGCCTGCTGCGCCGTGAGCCGGAGCGGGCGGCGCGGGCCCGCGAGGTGGCCAGGGCGCTGCACACGCGGCTGACGGCGGAGGGTCTCTCCGCGGTACGACCCGACGCCGCGGTCGTCTCCGTGCGGGCACCGTCCCCCGAACGGGCGGTGCGATGGGCGGCCGACTGTCGCGAGGCGGGCCTCGCTGTCGGCTGTTTCCGTCCCCCGTCGGTGCCCGACGGTGTTTCGCGGCTGCGGCTGACGGCCCGCGCGGACCTCACCGAGGAGCAGATCGAGCACGCGGTGGACGTGATCAGCCGGAACCGGTGAACCGGTGGAGCGATCGATCGACGAGCGGGTGGAGCGATCGGCCGGTGGTCCGCGGGGGCGGCCGGCCGGTTGTGCGGTGGAGCGGTGAACCGTGCGGGGTCAGTTCAGCCCGGTGATGAACCCCTCCCAGACGTCCGGGGTGAACAGCAGGGCGGGTCCCGCCGTGTTCTTGGAATCGCGCACCGCGACCATTCCGGACCAGGGTCCGGTGCTCGGGCGTGCCGTCTCTACGCAGTTGTTCATCCCGGTACTGCGACTGCTGCGCAGCCAGCACACATGGCGCAGTGAAGTGCTGGAGGGTACGTACCGAGGCATTGCAGACATGACGTGCCTCCTTACGTGTCGTCGCCTATCGCGGCGATGTAGTCCAACGAGTCCTCGGGTGAAAGGGCGTGGAACTGAAGGGCGTTGAAGGCCTCGGCGTAGGCCTGGAGGTCTTCTTTCCGTTCGAGATAGAGGCTACTCGTCAAGTGGTCGAGAACAACCACATCCAGATCGGTTGTGTTCGGAAATGAGAAAATAACGAAAGGACCGGTCACGCCGATGTGCGCGCCGGCCGCGAACGGCAGTACCTGGAGCCGTACTTGAGGCAGGACGGCGGCCTCGCGCAGCCGGCGGAGCTGGCGTGCCATGACATCGGGGCCGCCCACCTCGCGGCGTAACACGGCTTCGTCCAGGACGGCGGACAGTTCGAGCGGTGGGTCCGAGCGCAGCACGTCCTGCCGGGCCAGGCGCACTTCGACCAGAGTGTCGAGTTTGCTCTCCTCCAGTCCGTCCACGGCGGCCCGCGTCACCGCGCGGGCGTACTCCGGCGTCTGCAGCAGCCCGGGTACGACAGAGGTCTCCAGGGTGCGCATGGCGCTGGCGCCGGACTCCAGGCTGATGAAGTCGCGGTACTCCGGCGGGAGCACCCCGCGGTACGCGTGCCACCAGTGGTGCCGGCCGTTGACCTCGGATCCCGCCAACACGACCAGAAGCCGACGCAGTTCGGAATCCTCGACGCCGTACGTGTGTAACAGGCGTTCCACATCGGCCGGTTTCACCCCGCTGGTGCCGGTTTCGATGCGGCTCACCTTCGACTGGTGCCAGCCGAGCAGGCGGGCCGCCTCTCCGCTCGTGAGACCCGTGCCCGCGCGCAGTGCGCGCAGTTCGGCACCGAGCTTGCGGCGGCGCACCGCGGGACCGTGCTGCATGGCTGTTCTCCTTACTCCTTCCAAGTCGTCCGAATACGCTCTGCCGACGCAGAGTTCACCGCATCGAGCGACAGATATATGCATTACTCGGTGGATCGCACCCGCGACCGGCCCGGTAATGGCAGTCTGGCGCAAGCACCAGTCCGGGACCGTACTCGAACCATCCGCTCGGTGTCGGGCTCCGGTCCCGTGGGAAAGGGACGAACGTCGCCATGGCAGACCATCAGGAAGCATCCGTCACCCTGCCGAGCGAACCGGTCTCGGTTTCCGTGGCCCGAAAATTCGTCGCCGATGTGCTGTCCGAATGGGGTCTGCCGGGGGACTGCGAAGTCGCCGAGACCGTGCGGCTGATCGTGTCCGAACTGGCCACCAACGCCGTGCAGCACACGTTCGGGCAGTCGCCCACCTTCACGGTCGGCGTGCGTCTCGACCGGGAGGAGCGGCTGCGTATCGGTGTCACCGACAGCCATCCGCGCTTTCCGAAGCGGCTGCCCGCGGCTGTCCAGCAGGACAACGGCCGCGGCATGGTGATCATCCGCTGGCTCACCGCCGAATGCGGCGGCAGGCTCACCGTCGTACCGACCCGGGAGGGCGGCAAGACGGTCTCCATCGAGCTCCCGTGGACGGTCCCCGTCCAGCCGGTGCCGGCCGGGTTGCCCCAGGAGCCCTGAGGTGAGGCCCGCCGTTCCGAGGTCCGCCGGCCCCATAGCGACCCATGAAGGGCCGGGAGGGCACCCATGACGGGAAAGTTTCACTCGGCACGGCAGACCCGGAAAGATACTTTCAGGCGACGCGAGCGAGAGGCTTCC
>NZ_JBSFZS010000072.1:0-43529 GCF_053600395.1 Streptomyces sp. NPDC005070
GGCCGTCGTGGCCGTCGTCGGCTTCAAGGGCCTCACCGCCGCCGACGGCTCCGACGACTCGTCATCGATGCCGGGGATCGAATCCCAGAAGGCCTTCGACCTCATCGACCAGCGCTTCCCCGGAACCGAGGCCGACGGGGCGAGCGCGCGCATCGTCTTCGTCGCGCCGGACGGACAGAAGGTCACGGCCGCCGCCAACCGCGAGGCCATCGAGAAGTCGGTCACCGATGCCGCTGCCGGCGGCCAGGTCGCGAGCGCGGTGAACCCGTTCCAGGCGAACGCGGTCAGCGAGGACGGCGGCACCGCCTACGCGACCGTCACCTACAACGTGACGGCGAAAGACATCTCCGACGGCAGCAAGAGCGAGCTCCGGCAGGCGCTGGGTGACGCGAGGAAGGCCGGCCTCACCGTCGAGACCGGCGGCAACGCCGTGGCCGCGCAACCGGAGGCCGGCGGTCTGGGGGAGGCGGCGGGTGTGCTGGTGGCCGCGCTCGTCCTGCTGGTGACGTTCGGATCCATGGCCGCGGCCGGACTGCCCCTGCTGACCGCCATCATCGGCGTGGCCACCAGCATGCTGGCCATCACGGCCTTGAGCAGTGCCTTCGGCCTGTCGTCCTCGACGGGAACCCTGGCCACCATGCTGGGCCTCGCGGTCGGCATCGACTACGCGATGTTCATCGTCTCCCGGTACAGGGAAGAGCGAGGCAGGGGCCACACGCCACGGGAAGCAGCCGGCCGGGCCACCGGTACCGCCGGCTCCGCCGTCGTCTTCGCCGGGCTCACCGTCGTCGTCGCCCTCGCGGGACTCTCGATCGTCGGCGTCCCCATGCTGACCAAGATGGGAATCGCGGCCGCCGGAGCGGTCCTGCTGTCCGTGATCATCGCGCTGACCCTGGTTCCCGCGCTGCTCGGGTTCTGGCCGAACGCGGTCCTGCCCCGACGCCTGCGCCGCCGGAACCGCAAGGCCGGCAACACCGACGGCACCGGCGAGAAGCACCTCCCGACCGCCGCCGGGGCGCCGGCCGGGACCAAGGAATCGAAGTGGGCCCGCTTCGTGCTGCGTCGCCCGGTGCCGGTCCTCCTGCTGTCCGTCATCGGACTTGGAGCACTCGCCCTGCCGGTGACCGATCTGCAGCTGGGCACCTCCGGCGACGAGGCCAAGCCCACCTCCACCACCGAACGACGTGCCTACGACGCCCTGGCCGACGGTTTCGGCCCCGGCTTCAACGGCCCGCTGACCATCGTGGTCGACGCCCAGGGCGCCCGCGACGCGGCGGGAGCGGTGGACACCATCGCGCAGAAGATCGCTTCGACGGACGGAGTCGTCTCCGTGTCCGAGCCGCGCTTCAACGAAGCCGGGGACACCGCGATCATCTCCGCCACGCCATCCACCTCGCCCACCAGCGAGGAGACGAAGAATCTCGTCCACACCATCCGAGGCGAGCGCTCGGGGCTGGAAGCGGCGACGGACGCGACGTTCCAGGTCACCGGGACGACGGCGGCCAACATCGATGTCGCGCAGAAGATGCAGAACGCGCTGATCCCCTACCTGGCCGTCGTGGTCGGGCTCGCCTTCCTGCTCCTGCTCATCGTCTTCCGCTCCATCCTGGTCCCCCTCAAGGCGGCCGTCGGGTTCCTCCTGTCCGTCCTGGCCTCGCTGGGCGCGGTCGTCGCGGTATTCCAATGGGGCTGGGCCGCCGACCTCCTCGGCGTCGAACAGACCGGCCCGATCATGAGCATGATGCCGATCTTCCTCGTCGGCATCGTCTTCGGCCTGGCCATGGACTACCAGGTCTTCCTCGTGTCCCGCATGCGGGAGGCCTACGTCCACGGAGAGACCCCGGGCCGCGCCATGGTCACCGGATTCGGTCACAGCGCACGCGTCGTCGTCGCGGCAGCGCTGATCATGATGAGCGTGTTCTCCGGTTTCATCACCGCCGGGGAATCCATGATCAAGATGATCGGCTTCGGTCTCGCCATCGCCGTCCTCTTCGACGCCTTCGTCATCCGCATGGCCTTCGTGCCGGCCGTCCTGACCCTCCTCGGCCACCGGGCCTGGTGGCTGCCCCGATGGCTCGACCGCATGCTCCCCCGCGTCGACGTCGAAGGCGAAGCGCTCACCCGCGGCGACACCCCCACGGCATCGTCCGACGCGAGGCCACGGGAAACCGCCGGAGTCTGAGCACACCCCGGTGAGGCCGCCCGACGACGTCGAGCGGCCTCACCGGCCTTCACCGGTGGATGCTCCACCATTGATCCGACAGCCACTGCAACCGGAGACCGCGATGCCCAGCGCCGCCCGCCGCTTTGCTCTCGACCACCCGCACGTCGTGGACGCGGTGCTGCTGACCTGCGTGCTCGCCTGTGTGGTCTCGGCGAGCTTCTTCGGCACGTGGGACGTGCGGGAACCGATCGCCTGGTGGCCAGGGCTGGTCCTGGGCGTCATCGCCACCGCCGCCCTGCTGTGGCGGCGAACCCGTCCTCGTCAGGTCGTCGTCGTCACCGGCGCGTGCGCCATCGCCGCGGTGAGTCTCGGCTACCTCACCACCATGCTTCTGCTCGCCCCCGTCATGGTGGCGTTGTTCTGGCTCGCACTCCTCGACGAGCGCCGGACCGCTCACTTCTTCGGTCTCGGCGTGGTCGTGCTCATGGTCCCCATCGCGATCGTGCAGGCACCCCGCTACGCCAGTTTCATCCTCGTGACGCTGAACCCGGCCCTGGCACTGCTCCTGCCCGTCGCCTGGGGCTCCGCCCTACGGCTGCGCCGCGCGTTCACCGACTCGCTGCGGGCCCGTGCCGAACACGCGGAACACACCCGCGAGGAGGAGGCGTTGCGCCGAGTGGCGGAGGAACGCGTACGCATCGCCCGCGAGCTCCACGATGTCGTAGCCCACCACCTCACTCTCGCCAACGCCCAGGCAGCCACCGCCGCGCACCTCATCCGCGACGACCCCGAACAGGCGGAGGAACTCCTCACCGGCCTGAGCGGCACGACCGCCACCGCCCTGCGCGAACTGAAGGCGACGGTAGGACTGCTGCGCCGCCCCGAGGACTCCGACTCGCCTCTCCAGCCGGCCCCGAAACTGGAGCAGCTCCCCACCATGGTGGCGGCCCTCGCGACCACAGGACTCGATGTCGCCGTCACGACCGAGGGAGAGGCCCGGCCGCTCTCCCCCGCCGTGGACCTGACCGCCTTCCGGATCATCCAGGAGGCACTCACCAACGTTTCCAAGCACGCTGGAACCCCCACGGCGCAGGTGACACTGACTTATACGGACGACGTGCTGAGGATCGAGATCAGCAACGAGCAAGGACACCCGACCACGACGGCCTCGACGTCCGTGGACTCCGGGTTCGGGCTCATCAGCATGCGCGAACGCGCCCTGTCCACGGGAGGCCGGTTCACCGCGGGCCCCCGCCCCGGCGGTGGCTACGCAGCCGTCGCCGAACTCCCTCTCCACTTCTGATCCGGGAACCCCATGACCATCCGAGTGCTCCTCGCCGACGATCACGCCCTTCTCAGGGACACCTTCCGCATCCTGATCAACTCCGCCGGCGATCTGGAAGTCGTCGGGGAAGCGTCCGACGGCGCGGAAGCCGTCACCCTCGCCGGGACACTCCACCCCGACATCGTGATCATGGACATCCGCATGCCCGGCACCGACGGCCTGGCCGCCACGACCGCCATCTGCGCCGACCCCGCCCTCTCGGACGTCCGCATCCTCATCCTCACCACGTTCGAGACCGACGAGTACGTCGCCCGCGCGCTGCGCGCCGGAGCCAGCGGGTTCCTCGGCAAGGACGTCACAGCCGACGCCCTCCTCGACGCCATCCGCACCGTCGCGGACGGCGACGCCCTGCTGTCCCCGGCCGCCACCAAGATGCTCGTCAGCCGCTTTCTGGTCACACCCGAGCCGGCCTCCGACACCGAGCTGCCGGACCGGATCGGCGTCCTCACCGCACGCGAACGAGAAGTGATGATCATGGCCGCGCGCGGCATGTCCAACACGGACATCGCCGACGCCCTCTGCCTCAGCCCGCTGACCATCCGCACCCACGTCCAACGCGCCATGACCAAGCTCCACGCCCGCGACCGAGCCCAACTCGTCGTCGCCGCCTACCAGTCAGGACTCGTACAGTCCGGACCGCCCGCCACCCCCTGACCCGTGGACACCGGCCCGGAGTCGTCGGCGTGCCGCCCGGTCCAGCGTCGTCGAGGCAGGCGTGGATGTCAGGGCTTCCGACTCGTGGCTCCAGCGGGAGCCCGTATCAGATCGCGTCCACCTGCCAGGCGATCATGCCGGTCGATCCCTCGGCCCCGTCGACATCGATGTGCACCCACTTGCGCATCGTGATCCGTTGCTGGACCACCGACTGATCACACGGCACCTCGGTCTTCGTTCCGGCGCTCGCCGGTACGAACGTCAACTGGGCGCTGCCCCTGCCGAAGCAGACCACGTTGAGCCGGTAGGTCTTGCCCTCGCCCAGGGTGGGCTCGGTGTGGATCCCGTCGCTCACCCGCTCGACTCCAGCCTCGACCAACTTCCCGCTGTGCACGGCGGCCAGGGCCGCCTGGGCCTGCTCGGTGAGCTTCTTCTCGGACGCCTCGTCCGCCGTCCGAGACTCGCTCGGCGCGGAGGACGCCGACGGAGCGCCTTTCCCCTCACCACTGCCGGAGGTGCACGAGACGACCAGGAACACCGACGCCACCACGGCGTACACAGCCAGGTAGGACCGGGAATTCGAACGGGCCACGAGATCCCCCATGCGACACCTTTCCGGTGGACCGCCCCCTGGCGATCGAGCACTGGAACACTACGTGAAGATCACGCACGCGCATGGCCATGCCGGTGTACGGGGCAGCGACACGCAGAATCACTTCGCCGCGGTGCACGGCTCCGGCACAGGATGTGGACCTGTGGCCCTGCCCTTTCCATCGCTGATGTCAGCTCCCCGTGACGGCCTTGACCTGCGAAGACGGTGTCGTGTCCGCTCCCCCGAGGGTTAAGATCCGCTGCCGACCTGCGAGGAGTCCGTACGGGCGGCCTCCAGGAGGTGCGACATGGTCGGAACCGTCAGGCTGCCGCGCGGGCAGGCCTGGTTCGCCGGCGCCGCGCTCACCGCGTTCGCGCTGGTGACTGCCGCGGCCGGGCTGGTGGCATGGCACAAATACCAACTGCTCGGGGGACCGACGACGCCGGGGCCGTACGTCGACAACCCGCTGGTCGAGGTCGACACGTATTTCAGAAACCTGATGGGCTGGCGAACAGGGCTGCTCCTCGTGGCCCTGCTTCAGTTCAGCATCTGGCTCGCCAACATGCGCGACGTCGCCGATGTGCTCTGGCGTCAGGGACAGCGTCGGCGCAGGGCGTGGCTGGTCTTCGGCTGGGTGATACCGGTGGCGCAGCTCTTCGTGCCCAAGATGTTCGTCAACGATCTGTGGGCTGCCAGCCAGCCGGCATCGCAGCGCCGACGCGGGCATCCCCTGCTCACAGCGTGGTGGCTGTCCGTCCTGGGCGCAGCGAACGCGTATCCGTTCGACGATGCCTCGGAGGACTTGAAGAAGGCGGCCACTCCGGACCAGGCACGTCACGCCCTGCGGCGGATCATCATGGGCGACGGCCTGTACATCTGCGCTGCCGCGCTGTCGATCGCCGTCCTCTGGCAGCTCATCCGGCGGTTGGAACGCGCCGCTGCGACGGCATCCGCGGATCCGGCCGGTTGCGCACGGCCCCAGATGGACGATGTCTCGACGACCTGAGCGTTGTCCCGCAAACGGCACGCTCAGGGGCCGCTGACGGGGGCGATCCTCGCTCGCCCCCGTCAGCGACTCCCGCAGCCGTCTGCCAGCGTCGAAGGAGTTTGCTCCGCCCCACCCTCCGTCAAGCCGCGCTCGGAGACCGGGGCAACCGACGGGATCAGCCTGTCGTTGCCATCCCTTGGCGCAGCTTGACGAGGGTGCGGGAGAGCAGGCGGGAGACATGCATCTGGGAGACGCCGAGGTGTTCACCGATCTGTGCCTGGGTGAGCTCGTCGACGAACCGCATGTGGATGATGCGGCGTTCACGCTCGTCCAGTTGCGCGATCAGCGGGGCGAGTGCGTGGAAGTCCTCGACGAGTTCGAGGGCGTTGTCCTCCGTGCCGATGAAGTCGGCCAGAGCACTCTCGCCTTCGTTGTTCGTGCTGATGGCCGCGTCGAGGGAGCTGGAGTTGTAGCCGTTGGAGGCGAGGCGTGCCTCGTTGACCTCTTCCTCGGTCAGGCACATCAGCTGCGACAGTTCCTTGACCGTGGGGGTACGGCCGAGCCGGCTCCGCAGCTCCTCGGTGGCCTTGGCGAGCTGGACGCGGGCTTCCTGCAGCCGGCGGGGCACGTGCACGGCCCAGCTCGTGTCGCGGAAGAACCGCTTGATCTCGCCGACGATGTAGGGCACCGCGAAGGAGGTGAACTCGACCTCGCGGGTGAGTTCGAACCGGTCGATCGCCTTGATCAGTCCGATCGTGCCGACCTGGACGATGTCCTCCATCTCGTCCGCGCCACGGCTGCGGAAGCGCGCTGCGGCGAAACGGACCAGAGAGATGTTCATCTCGATCAGCGTGTTGCGGGCGTACTGGTACTCCGCCGTGCCCTCTTCGAGGACGGCAAGCTGGTCGAAGAACAGCCTGGACATCTGACGTGCGTCCTTGGGAGCGACCTGAGAGGGGTCCGCAATCTCCGGCAACACCCTTGTCTGCGTCTCGGTCACCGCGGTCACCGTCATCTCAGGCCCCTCCCCTATGTCGTAGCCCCTGCGCCGGTGCCCTTGGCGACCGGTGTCAGTGCGTGTACCCGGGTTCGAGGAAGGCATGCCAGGCAATTCCGGGCCGGACTCCACGAGGCCGAGCGGGACGAGGGCAGCGTGCATCGGGGCGGGCTGGATGATCGCCGGATCCACGGCGCGGGTCAGCGACGGCGCAGCATCATGACGACGGCGACAACGACGATGATCAGGACGACCGTACCCAGGCCTATGTACACGGGTTTCTCTCTTCGTTCGAGGGGACGGAACCGATCGGTGCCGCAGAATGCCGAGTGCCCTCGCCTGCGCCACCTAGCCCCCCGAGGGGTACTCCTTTTGCCCGGTCGTGATCTGGCCCGTACCACCCGGACGATGCCAACCGCCCTGTGCCGGCCCGTCTTCGAATGACGGAGTGACGTCCCGTGGCCTGTGGAGCGGCGTGTGTGAAGACGCCCAGATGACGGCGCACGAGAGCTCGGTGGCGAGTCGAGGCACCGGCTTCCATCCCCTCGGTCACCGACCAGGCCACGAACCCGGACGCCGAGGAGCCCCCTTCCGATCGAGGAAGGGGGCTCAGGTGGTCTCGGTCCGTCATGGGAGAGCCGAATCGCTCTCAGACCCACGACCGCTCGGCGCCGGCACGGCGTTCTTCACCGCCGACCGACCGGGCATGACGAGGGCACGGATCGCTTGTTGCCGAGTCTCGTCAGTGCCCCGCCACCGATGAAACGGTCGTGATCGCTCCTTACGGTGCGGTGACCACGTCCACGTTGGCGACCTTGGCACAGATGGCGTACGCCCTGAGCTTGCCGGGGGTGTTGGGATCCATGTTGGTGGCGTAGGCCCACCACTGCTGGTTGCCGTTCGGGAAGCTGGAGACGAGCTTGTAGTTCTGGGTGTAGGCGTTCCCGGACGTGACGTTGGCGCCGCCACCAGTGAGAGTTTCCCCGGCGGGGCAGCTGGCGGTGGCCGCGGCATTGCCGGCGAAACTGCCGGTGGCCGGGGGAATCGTGACCTCGGCCCCCTGGACGATGTGCAGATCCGAGTTGGCCTGGGCCATTCCGGCCGTTCCGAACATCATCGCGACGGCCGCGGCGGCCACAAGAGACTTCTTGAGCACAGGGTTCTGCTTTCGCTTGTTCTGGTGTGTGAAGCCCGCGCCGGAGGCGTGAACTTGCCAGAGGCATAACCAGGATTTGCCCGAGGCCCCCGCCCGCCTCGCGGAAGTCAGCCGTTTGCCCCGGGGCCGGTTAGGCCAGCCAGTGATTGATGCAGCCGCACATCCCTCACCCCAGCGGCTGTCCCGTCAGCCGCGGCCCACCCCACCGTCGGCGAGCAGCCAAAAACAGCGGCCGCCGCCTCGGCCTCGCTCGCTCCCGCCAGAGCCTCGGCCGCCCGATCGAGGGCCCCGCTCACGTCAGTGAGAGTCGCGGCAAGGTTTCGCGCGCCTGCGGTGCGAGCTGCCCCGCAATCGCCTGTACGCGGCCTGACATGATCGACGGGTGTCCACTGAACCTGCGCGGCCGGGCCGCATGAAGTACGTCCTGTTCGACGTCGACGGCACGTTGATCGACGCGGTGAGCAACCAGCGCAAGGTCTGGGAAACCTGGGCGGAGCGGTACGGGCTGGATGCGGACGAGGTCTACCAAGTGGCTCTGCGGACGCGGCCGATGGAGACGTTCGCCCAGGTCGCCGGGGACCGAGACCCGCGCGAGTGCCTGGCCACACTGCATGAGCTGGAGGACGAAGACGTCCGATCCGGCGTTTATGCGGCCTTCGACGGCGCATCGGAGCTGCTGCACGGCCTGCCACTGAAGTCCTGGGCGCTGGTGACCTCGAACTACGAGCACCGGGTGCGCGGGCGTTTCCTGCGGACGGGCTTGCCGGTGCCGGGCGTGATCGTGGACGCGGCCGCTGTCGAGGAGGGCAAGCCCTCTCCCGTCCCGTATCTGCTGGCCGCCGAGCAACTCGGAGCCGAGCCGGGAGACTGCCTGGTCATCGAGGACGCCCCGTCCGGAGTGCGGTCCGGGCTGCGCGCCGGAATGACGGTGTGGGGGGTGAACGTCGCTGCCGCGGTGGAAGGCGTGCATCGCCACTTCGTCAGTCTGCGTGAGGCAGTTCCTCACATCCTGGCCTTCGTGTCCGACCCCCACGGGAATTCCGCAGCCTGAGCCTGCCCGCCGGCACCACCGGGCATCACCGAGATGATCTTCGTGTGGCTGGTGTGATCACGGCGTCCGAGCCGTCTTGGACAGTCCCCTTCACCGGACTGAGCCCGCGCCGTTTCGACAAACCGGGTGCCGACGGCGCGGACGGGCGAGGGGACGAGACGCCGGCCCGAATGAGTTGCGGAGTGGTGCGGCGCAGCAAGTGCACGCTCGTGCCGCCTTGTTGTCGCCGAGTCCGCCTGAGTCGGCGCACGTAGAGCCTGGCCGGGCGATCATGGGCTCCCGCCACGCAGCCGCGGGGCGGCCGGTCGGATGACTCAAGAGTGGCAGTACAGGTCGAGGACGACGGCCTCGCCGTCGAGGCCGTCGAGATAGCGGTTGGCTTGTTCCCAGTAGCCGTCTGTGCCCGCGTCCATCCACGAGCCGTCAAGGGTGACCAGGGCGAAGCCGGGCACGGCGCACCGGACCGACCCCAGTCGGGCTTCCTCCTGTTCCTGCGCGAAGTAGGCGACTGGGTCGTTGAGCAGGAACGACGTATCGAAGTGCGGGTCTCCCGCGACGGCCCTCTGGGCCACGTCCTGCACCAGCGGCTGGGCCAGATGCTCCGTCCTGGCGTCTGCCGGGGAGTACCTCTCAGGATCGGCCTCGTGGCGAGCAAGGAAGTCGGCGAGCGGGCGAGCCGGCGGGTGTATCGCGGTCAGCCCGGTCCAAGCGGTGAGCAGGGCGTCATGCGCGCGCGACGCTCGTTCCCGCATACCGTCGAAGTCGAGCAGCCCCCGAGGCCCGCCGTAGCATTCCAGCGGCCCGAGACCATCGAGCTTGGCCTTCCTGCGCGGCACGTTTGAGGCCGTGACGAGCTTGCGGTCGCCGTCGTGCTGAGGCAGTACGAGGTAGGCATTGCCCGGGCTGGAGTGGATGGCCCACCAGTCCCAGTGGCCGACCGGATTCCATTCCTCGGTGAGGTTGGCGTTGTAGGGCGCCATGATGGCAGCTACAGCCCGCGGGACCTTCCGGGGCGCGGTCGGCGGTAGACACACAGTGGCGTAGAACTTGGTCATGCCCGGGAGCGTAAGCCCTGGGGTTTCACCCACTCATCCGACTGCCATCTCATCGGATCTCTGTCTCAGCGGGCCGGCCACCGCGGCGGGCCACTCAGTGGCGTCAAGCCCACGAACTCATGTGCCGCCAGACGTCAACGAGCCCCCTTCCCGGTGAGAAAGGGGGCTCACGACACACGCTCACGCAAAAGCCGATTCGAACCTCAGACCCACTCCACCTCGGAAACGATGTGCAGCGAAGCCTCCGGGCCCGGCAGCGGCGTCCGGAGAGGCACTGGCGGCGCCGACGGGCGCGGGACCGAGACGCCGGCCGCGGACAGTGCGGCCGTCACCTCGTCCTCGCTAGCCCCCACCAACGCCTCGATCAGCCGATCGAGTGCCCCGCTCACGTCAGTGAGAGTGACCGCTCGATGCCGGCGTCGGAGCCGCGTTCTTGACCGTCAGCGGCAGCAGTTTCTTGCCCGTCGGGCCGATCTGGATGCTCGTGTCCATCTGCGGCTATATGCCAACAAGACCTAAACCGCTACCGTGCTGGTCATGGCGAAGCGAACGAGGACGCGCACCGCAACTGACCGCAGCCAGTACTCAGTTGAGGCCGAATGGACGACAGCAGACTTAGCCCTGTTGAGAGAGCTGAAGAAGGCTGAAGCACTCTTACCCGACGACGCCCCACGAGCCCTGTTGTCCGTACGACTGTCCGTGCTCACCGACGACACGACGTCACCTGTCCGCCAGGAACTCGACCTCCGAAAACTGGCCCTGGACCGCGGCTGCCGAGTCGTAGGCGTGGCCAGTGATCTCAACGTGTCGGCGATGAAGGTTCCGCCGTGGAAGCGCAAGGAGCTTGGGGACTGGCTCAACAACCGGGCGCCGGAGTTCGACGAGATCCTCTTCTGGAAGCTGGACCGCTTTGTACGGCGCCTGACCGACCTCAGCACCATGATCGATTGGTGTCTGAAGTACGGGAAGAACCTCGTCTCCAAGAACGATTCGATCGACCTGACCACCACCGCCGGGAAGATCATGATCACCATCATCGGCGGCATCGCCGAGATCGAGGCGACCAACACGAGCACCCGCGTCGCAAGCCTCTGGGACTACACGAAGAGTCAGAGCGACTGGCTCGTGGGTAAGCCCACGTACGGATACGAGACGGCGGAGACCGAAGACGGCAGGGTCGCACTCGTCATCGAGAGGGACGCGCACCGAGCACTGCACTGGTGCCGTGACGCGGCACTACGGCCCAAGCCTGCTTCCGCCCGCCGCATGGCAAAGGTCCTCGTACGAGCCGGCTACTGCGGGCCGGGACTGACGACATCGACGCTGCTCCGTCGCCTCAGGAACCCCGCGCTCATGGGCTACCGCGTGGAAGAGGAGAAGAACGGAGGCGTACGCCGCTCCAAGATGATCCTCGGCGACGACGCCCAGCCCATCCGCGTGGCCGACGCGATCTTCACCGAGGAGCAGTTCAAGAGCCTTCAGGAGGCCCTGGACCGCCGGGCGAGGAATCAGCCCACAAGGCAACCCGGCGGCGCGACCAGGTTCCTCGGTGTGTTGATCTGCCATGACTGCGGTTCGAACATGAGCGTGCAGAGGAACCACGTCAAGGGACGGCCGTACGCGTACCTACGCTGCGGCAAGTGCAAGGCTGGCGGCCACGGCGCCCCTAACCCCGATGAGATCTACAGCAAGTTGGTGGACGACGTCCTGAGCGTCCTCGGGGACGAGCCGGTCTTGACGCGCGAGTACCGGCAAGGCGCTGAAGCCCGAAAGGAACTGCAGCGCCTGCAAGAGGCCACCGACTACTACATGACCGGACTGGAGCCCGGAGGGCGCTTCACGAAGACACGCTTCACCAAGGAGAAGGCGGAGAAGACACTGGACGGCCTCATCAAGCAACTGGAGGCCATCGACCCGGAGTCGACGCAGGACCGCTGGGTTGCTGTGCACAACGGCAAGACGTTCCGTAGCCGCTGGGAAGAAGGCGGCATGGAGGCCATGGCCGCCGATCTGCTCCGGGTAGGCGTCAGGTGCGAGGTCACAAGGAGCAAGGTGCAGGGCGTACGTGCCCCGCATATCCGCATGAAACTCATGATCCCGAAGGATGTGCGAGACCGCCTGATACTCAAGGAGGACGATTTCGCGGACGTCTTCTAGCGAGCGGCCGGGTTCAGCGCCAGCCACCGAGGCGAGGCTCCAGGTACTCGCCAAAGAGTGGGTCGAACGCCTGCCCGTCCTCGTCGGTCACGACGTAGTCCGGTTCTGTCTTTGATGCGGCTGCGTGCAATCGGACGACGAGGTCGGAGACGGGCACGATACGCAGCGACAGGGCTGCGGCCACCTGAGCAGCTTCGTTGTCGATGTCCGGGTTGTACTTGTCGCGGGACCGTTCAAGATGTTGCGCGGAGACCTGCATGACCTCCACATCGCCACCGCCCGAGAAGGAGAGGCAGTCGTGCCACTCCAGTCTGATGATGATCTCCAGCGCGTCCGCCAGGTCTTCGGCAAGCAGCCCGCCCTCCCCTTCGGAGCTCGCGAACAACACCGGCCGGCGACCGTTCTGCTCGGCACACAGGAAGTACGCTCCACCGGCGGACTCCCCGGCGATCACCTCCAGAGGCGCGCCCGAGGCAAGTCTCAAGCCCTCGCCGTAGTGCTTCCGATGGATGTCGAAGCCGAACGATGACCGCAGCAGCAGATCGATCTCTGGGGTGTTCCGGATCAGGCCAAGCAGATGATCACTTGAGGTCATGGCGAGGACGATAGCGAGTGCTGCTGACACATCAGTGCCAGAGTCTCGCCGCAGTCAGGAACCTGGCACCAAGCGGAGCTCACCGTGCCACCTCGGACGTCTTCCCCGAGGCGAACCACAACGCCGTGTCGAAAGGTTCTTCCGCCCCATCGTCGTCCACGATCACAATCTCGCTTTCGATCATGGTGGCCGTGTTGCCGCCACTACACCGCGGCAAGGGCAGGGGACTGGCGAGCTGAGAACCGCGCTTGGTCGTCAGTGCCGCTCCCCCTCTCGTTGCGCCTCCAAGGCCAGGCATCGAGACTCGGCGAGGTCATCGGCAAGGCCAGCGGCGATACGAGCCGCGCCGGGTGTGTGGCCGGAGCCGACGTACCGCCACTGTCGCTCGGTGATCGCGTCGGGCAAGTCGACGTGGCCCGCGTGACGAGCGCGTTCCGCACGCAGCACTGCGTACGTCGTCGAGTAGGCGCGGGACTTGGTGAGGATGTGTCCGCGGTAGCCGAGAGTGTGCGCCCAGCCCCGGAGACGGAGGGGATCAAACTCGGGGAGGACACCCAGACTCCAGCAGGTGCGCATCAGTCTGCGGACGTGGTCATTCACGGGTGCGGACGCAATGTCGCCTTCGGCTGCAAGCGGGTAGTCGGTGCCGGCACCCGTGTCAGTCGCACCCTTGGTGACGTACTTGGCTACGTACGCCGCCACCGCGTCATCGTCCGGACCATCGCCGTCTGCCAGCAGTGGCCGCGCATCGATTTGGGCGCCCCAGCGCAGCGTCAACTCACCGACGGCACGGCTGTAGGTCGTACGGACCATGACCCGGCAGGCGGATGCCCGCACTGCATCGATGAGCCGTTCCGCAGTACCCCAGGTCGGAGGTTCATCAGCCGACCCGTTCGGGCCGTCGAGGCGGACTACGGCGTGCACGTGGACGGCGGCACGCTTCTGGTATTCGGCGACACGGGCGAAGGACAGCCGGGCGTGCCGGGCAAAGTGGGACTGCACGAGTCCCGCGGAGGAGGCGAGACGTCGCCGAACGTCGATAACGAATCGGTCCCACAGCTTGGAGGCGTGCGCATGCCACAGGACGTGGGCTGCGTAGTCGTAGCAGTCGGGGCACAACGGTTGGCCGACAACCGAGGCATCTGAAGCGTGCACCGCCCCGCAGCCGATGGCACGTCCGTGCTCGCAGGTTCCGCCATCGCGACGGGGATGGCACCCCTCGCCAACGCGGTGGACGGAGCCGAAGGACGGGGCGGTCAGCGTGACGAAGAGTCGGGGGCGGTGGCGGACCGATTCGGGGACGTTCTTGCCGCCAAGGAGGCCTGCGCGGACCAGGTGGAACGTGTCTCCAGCGTGCAAGCGAGAGCAGGCCGGACAGACGGTGGCGCGGCGGTTGCGGCAGCGGACGAGGAGACGTTCGCCGGGTTCGTCGCGGGTGTCGTAGTGGTGAAGGATCTCGCCGGTCGCACCGTCCAGGGTGGTCGTGGAGCCGGAGAGGTGGACGGGGTGGGCGCAGCCGCCGGTTGCGGTTATCTGCTCCAGCCAGCGGGGGAACTTCGGGTCCTGGGCGATGCGGATGGCATCACGGTCTGCTTCGGGGAGCTGACGCAGGCGCGCCGCGCGGTCGAGAACGGCGCGCCTGTCAGCCGAGGTGTACTCGGGTGTGATGGTGGTGGCCTTCCGGGGTGGGCCGCCGAGGCGGCACGGGTGGTGGTTGGTGGCGCGCTGTCGGTCACGGGGATCGCTCCCTTGTGTGGTTGGGCTGAGGTTGGCTGGGTCAGCGGATGGTTCCGGTGCCCCGGCAGACGCGGCAGCGCCGTGTCCGTCCGGTCCAGGTCTTGCGGGCTCCGTCGCCCTTGCAGTGCGGGCACCTCACGCGAGGCATAGGCATAGCCGTGCGTCCTTCCTGATCAGAAGTGGGCGAAGCCGGTGAGGATCCAGGTCATGAAGCCGTTGATGGTGAGGCTGACGGGGGTCTGGCCGAGGTACATGCCGAAGAGGGCGATGCAGGCCGCTTCCCAGATCCGTACGTCGCGGGAACGGACGAGGAGGAAGGTGATGACCCCGAAGAGCAACACGAGGGACACAGCCGTACCGGCACCGATCACTTGTCGTCTCCTTCCAGGACCGCGAGCGCTCCGCCGAGGCTGGGCACGTCGGGGGTCATAGCGGCGTACTTGCGCGTGATGGACACGGCCTCATCGGTGGGGGTGAGGTGGGACCGGGCGCGGCTCCAGCCGCCATCGGGTCCGGTGCACACCGCCACGCCCCGTTCCTGTGCGCTGATCGACTGGGCGACGGCCACGGCGTCCTTGTTCAGGTCCCCCAGCGCCATTTCGGCTGTGCCGGGGTCGTTGACGCGGTGGCAGATACGGCCGCCGAGCTGAGCGCGTAGCGCGGTGACGCCAGGGCCGAGGTCGGAGCCGACGCGTTGGCCGGCGACGACCAGGTGGATGCCGAGCGCGGCCCCGAGCTGTGCGAGGCGGAGCAGGAGCGTGGAGCACTGTTCCGCCTCGGCCTTGCCGTCGCGGGTGCCGTCGGAGAGGTACAGCTCCGCGATCTCGTCGACGATCACCACCACGGGTATGGGCCGCAGGTTCTCCGGGAGCTCCCAGATCGAGCGGGCTCCAGCCGTCCGGCACGCGCTCATCCGGTCCTGCATGTCGACCACCAGGGCCGAGAGCACCGCAACGGCCTCACGTCGGCAAGTGGCCAGTGCGCTCAACCGCCCGGCGAACAGGCCGAGTTCCATGCCGCCCTTGCAGTCGATGCCGACCAGGGCGACCCGCTGAGTGGCGAGTTGGGTGATCAGCCGGGCCAGCAGGGTGGACTTGCCCGACCGGGTGGCGCCGATGATCAACCAGTGCGGCACCAGGCGCAGGTTCATCACCCAGGCTCCGCCGCTCTCCAGGACGCCGATGAGCGCTGAGAGGAGTTCGACAGGAGCCGTGGCCAAGCCGGGCCGCTCCAACGGATCGCTGGCCGTCGCGGTCAGCAGCACTAGGCCCCGTTCCGGTGAGGTGACCCGGACCGCGTGGACCTTCCAGGCGTGCACCAGCGCGTCCGCCGCCTTCATGTACGTCGCGGGAGTCTGGCCCGCATGCAGACGCACGGCCACGGTCAGGCCGAGGCGATTCGCCCTGGGGAAGGAGCGCCGCGGAGTGAGCGGCCGCAGCGGATCGCCCTTGACGACCAGGTCCCCGAGAAGCCCGCGCGACGGACGGTGGGAGACGGCGAGGTCGTTGAGCAGAGCGACCTTGCGCCAGGTCAGCAGCACCCGGCACGTGGTGGCCGGGTAGCCGATCAAGTACCAGTGCCAGGCCGGGCGGCGCCGGCGCACCATCTCACCGACGACGAGCAACCAGGCCAGAACGGCTAGCGCGAGGGCGAGCAGGATCGGCCCCATCACGCGTCACCGCCCTTCGCATGTGCCGCGGAATTGCCGGGAACGGGGGTGATCGCGTCGGCCCGGAAACTGACGCCGTGCCGGTCCCCCATCGACCACATGAACGCGGTCAGTCCGGTGACCTTGACGATCTGTCCTTCGTCGATGCCCTTGGGCTGCCCGCTGACGGCGATCTCGATGACGGAGATCCGTCGTCCGTCCTGCCGCACGGTGACGGCGACGGTCCAGACCGGGTTGCCGTCCCGGTCCCTCTTCACCTCCTGGGTCTCGAAGTTGCTGATCTTCGCTTCGGGAGCGATGGCGCACCGCAGTACGCCCAGTCGTGCCGTGTCCACGGGAATGGACTGCATTGCATGGCCTCCTTGGCCAATCAGACGCCCGACATATTCAGACGTCACTTGTCCTTACGAGTTATGACTATGCGGCTCTGTACGGCGAGGGTGCAACTACTTATGCTGACGAGTGATGTCGCGCGTGCGACGTGCCTACGACCTCACCCGGAGATGCCGAGATGACAGAGATCCAGCGCCCCGGAGCCCTCTACCAGCAGGTCGCCGCCGCGATCCGCGAAGCGATCCTGGCCGGCGAGTACGAACCCGGCGGCCCGCTCCCCTCCGAGGCCCAGCTCATGGAGCGCTACAAGGTCTCGCGCCCGACCGTCCGCAACGCCGTCGCGGCTCTGCGCGCGGAAGGGCTCATCGACGTCCGCCACGGAAAGGGCAGCTTCGTACGCTCCGCCAGCGGCCCCGTCACCGCGATCCCCCGCCACATCGGCAAGACGCCCGCCGGGCATTTCAGGCTGTACGGCGTAGCCGTGTGGCAGCAGGCCGAGGAACCGCACACCTACCGCACGCACACCACCGAAGCCACGGCCCAGCTGCTGGGACTCCAGACAGAAGAGGCCCTGTTCGGTTGTGACCAGCTGCTCGCCGACCCGGACACCGGAGCGCGAGCGATGCTCCGGACCTTGATCCCCTTCGCCACCGTCGAAGCCGTATCCGATCTCGGCAAGAGGCCGGACGCCGCCCCCGCCGCGATCTACAGCATGCTGACGGCGGCGGGACACGAGCTGTGGTGGTCGGAGTCGGTAAGGGCCCGCATGCCGCTGCCTGACGAGCGCACCACGCTGCGCCTGCCGGACGCGACCCCGGTCCTGCACGTCTCCCGCGTCACCTGCGGCACCGACGACCAGGCCCTGGTCCTCGAAGAGCTCCGCATCGGAGCAGCCCGCACCGAACTCACCTACCGGATCGACGCCGACAACTAGCCCGCGCGGCGCGCCAGCGGCCAGGAGCCGATGGCGATCGGTCGAAACAGCCTTCACTTCCTCAAGGGCGCGCCTACGGCGCGCCGGGCAGCCCGGCCGCCCCGGCCGGGCGTGCGGCGTGGCCGCCGGTCCCGTCCGGTCGCCCGACTGCCCGCACCACAGCACGCCCAAGGAGTCGAGGCATCGACCCACCGTTGTCGGCCGGGGCCCACGGGGCTGGGGGTCGCCGGCCACCGAGACTTTAGACAGCTCCCATGGGGCGAGCCTCGAAGAACAGGGGGCCGATCGGGCTATTGCGGGCAGCTCCAAGGACTGCCCGATCCGCTGGCGAGCGTAAGGCCCCCTGTTCACTCGCCCCATGGCAGCTACCGTCCAAAGTCTCAGCGACCGACGACGTGCCCACGCGCGCGACTCACCAGCCAGAGGACACCTCACGCCGCACCGCCGTCGCCGCCCGAGATCCCCTCGATGAACCCGGAGAGCCGGTCCACCGAATCGAGCCGGCCTGCCACCCGCACCACGCCCCGCCCGCTCTCATCCGTCGAGGCGACGGCCCTCACCTGCGACAGCTCGAACCCTGCCCCGAGCAGTGCCCGGTTGAGCCGGTCCGCAGCATCCCGCGCCGCACGCCATCCCGCGATGTAGTCAACTCCGGGCACCCACAGACCGCAGTCCGCGCCCTCGATGTCGAGACCGTCGCCCAACCGATCCTCGCCCGAGCCAGTCACCTTGCCCACCTCTGCCCTGATCTAGGTAATGGTTCGTCAACTTCCTTTGGCCCAGGGCAGAACACAGCGCAACGGCCCCGGTACCATCAGGCACCGGGGACCGCCGCGTCCCCTCCCGGACCACCCCAGTTGCTTGCCGGCGCGGGGGTGGTCCGGTCTCGGTATGAGGTTGTGAAGCGCGGCCCCTCAGCTCGGGAGGGGAGCTCCCGGGATGATCCGAGGAGCCGCGCCCCGTACGGCCGAAGCGGGTCAGACTCCGGCCGGCGTCCGGACCGCCGCTTACTCCCGATCGCGTGAGAGTGGGCAGGCGTGCGGCCCGGAGATCTCTACGTAGCGCTGTCGAGGTCGAACCGGACCCACACGGTCTTGCCTCCAAGACCCTTTGGCGACCACCACACCGCGTCGGCCAGTCGCTGAATGATCAGCAGCCCCCGTCCTTGGTCGGGCAGCAACGCCTCGGAGAAGTCGCCCACCAGCTCGGGCGAGACGAACTCTCGGGCCGGGAGATCGGGCGGGGTGGAGTCTTCGTCGGCGACGCCGATGAACAGCCATCCGGGCCACGCCTTCACCAGCACGTCGATTCGCCGCGCGGCACCGGGCTGTGTCAGGCAGTCGTCTGGCACCGCGTGGTGCACGACGTTGCCGACCAGCTCGGAGACGACGAGTCGGGCGTCGTCGACCATGTGGTCGAGCCCCCAGTCTTGGAGACAGGCGCCCACCATGTTGCGGGCGGCGTACGCGGTGCTGGCGGTCTCGTCGAAAAGCGTCAGTGCCCGGAAGTGACCCGCCGATGGATCCTGCACCGCGTCACGCAGCGGGACCGCACGCGGGGTGTTCGCTCTCCGTTTGCTCTGCCGGGCATCCATTGCGTCCCCTGCCACCTGCCGACGGGCCCTGTAGCCCGTCGCTCCGTGCAGAACAGTGAACGGCGCGGCTCACAGAACCGGGAGCGTTCACCCGGGGGTTCACGTGAACACCGGCAAATGCAAAGGGGGTTCACCGATGAACCCCCCAATGTCAGAGCCCTGTGCCACGATGAATGCTCGCTGTCATTCTCGGGTTGGCAGGGGAGCATGAGCCGAGAGCCAAACGCACAGTTGATCGCGGTCATGACCGAAGCGAATGTCTCCAACAAGGGACTTGCCAAGCGGATGCAGGACGCCGCAGCCCGGCACGGAACGAGTCTCGGGACGACACACGTCGCCGTGCAGCGTTGGCGAGACGGCGCGGGCATCCAGCCCCCGACGGCGGCCATCATGGCGGACGTTCTCAGTTCCAAGCTGAATCGCCGCATCACGCCCGCCGATCTCGGATTCTTCGCCCGGATCGAACAGGCGACACCGCAGCCGATCGGCTACCCGGGCACCGTGTCCGACGTGCTGTCCATGCTTGACGGACTCGCCGACGAGCGGGTCGAAGCCGTCACCCCCGACCACCTGGCGGTCGGGGACACCGATCTCAACTCGGCGGTCCTGTCATGGATGATCGCGCGCCCCGACGGCGTCGAGGCCGACAGGCCCGCCCACCAACGCATCGGCATGCGCGACGTGCGGGCCATCCGAGACGCGGCCAGCATGTTCATGCAGCTCGACTTCAAGTACGGCGGAGGCCACGGCCACAAGGCCCTCCGCCACTACTTCCGCCAGGAAGTCTTACCGCTCCTGGAGGCCAACTACAGCGAAAAGGTCGGCACCGCGCTATTCGGCGCCGCTGCCGAGGTATCGCAACTGCTCGCGTGGACCGCGTACGACACCGGAAACCAGCGTCTCGCCCACCGCTACCTGACGTCGACACTGCGCCTGTCACAGGTCATCGACGACCGCATGTTCGGCGCCCGCATCCTCGGCAACCTCAGCCACCAGGCGAACTACCTGGGCAACCACGCCCAGGCTATCCAGCTCGCGCGCGCCGCAGTCGAAGGCGCCAAGGGCAGGGCCACGCCGCGGGCCATGGCGAACTACTCAGCCATGGAAGCCCGCGCCCTGGCCAACGGAGGAGACCCGATCGGCGCCGGCCGGGCGATGAACGAAGCGGAACGCCACTTCGAGCACGCCGACACCGCCGACGACCCCGCGTGGCTCGACTACTTCGACTCCGCGGAACTCATGGGCGAACTCTGCCACTGCTTCCGCGACCTCAAGATGCGCCGCGAATCCGTCGAGGCAGCGCAACGCGCGGTCGATAAAACCGACCCGAAGTACGCCCGCACCCTGGGGTTCTGCCGCATGGTGCTCGCCCAAAGCCACCTGCTGAACGGCGAACTGGAAGCCGCCGTCACGACAGCCAGTCTGGCCGTGGACGGCGGGGACACCCTCCAGTCCTCCCGCTTCCAGCGCTACGTAACCGAATTCCAAACCGAAGTCAGCATCTACGTGGCGAACCCAGTCGTGGCAGCCTTCAACGACCAGGTTCACGACGCCCTCGCCCGCTTGGACGACGACGAGTAGCAGCTACGAGGGACGCCAGTCCCGAGGCCCGTCGTCATTACGCAGCCCAGCGATACGCCTGCGATACTCGGCCGCCGTCCGCTCGTCCTCCTGCACGTTCTGCATCAGCCACGTCGTCATGCCGAACTCCTGCAACCCGCGCAGCGTCTCGTACCCATGCCACTCGTACAGATCCCGCCCGTAGGCCCGCACGAAGTCGGCGTACTGCTCGCCGGTCTGCCACCCAAGACTGTGGTGCTCGACGGCGGTAACCATCAGGTCCCACTCAGGATGATCGAAGGAGAAAACCTCGAAGTCGATCAAGAGCACTTGCCCTTGTTCGTCCACGATGAGGTTCTGCACGTGAGCGTCACCGTGCACGGGCCCCTTGGGCGTCTCGAACCGCAGCTCTTCGAACTTGTCCCGCAGCTCTCGCCACCGTTTCCGCAGGAAGGCCCGGTCATCCCCAGGAATCACGGCCCGATCGATCCTCAACTCCTGCTTAGCAAAAGGATCGAACGGGGGTAGCTCCAAGCCAGCCGGCAGCGTCAAGGAGTGCAGGTCCCGCAGGATCGCGCCCAGCTCCCCGTACGTCGCCTTGCGATCCGCCTCCTCGATCAGGTGCCAGAACGTCACAGGGTGCCCGCCGACCACGAGCGGCTGCTCCAGGTCCTCAACGACCCGCGCAGCGGGAAACCCTTCCGCTGCCAGCCACCGCGCCACAGCCACCTCGTTGCGCGATTTCGGCAACCACTCTTCCCCGCGGGCCACCCGCACGATCACCGGTACGGACGCCAGCCGGAACAACGCGTTCTCTCCGAGGCGAATCAACTCCGCGCCTCTGTCGTTGAGCCCAGCAGCCCGGCACGCGGCAATCATCACCCGCGTCGCCCCCGCCGAGGTGAACCCCTCTTCAGACCGAGCACCATCGCCCGCCATGCCCGCACCAGCTCCCCTAGTAGCGCGCGATCAGTTGGCACACGACTTTGGGTGACCACCCCAAGTGCACCAGTACCGACTCCGACCGTACCCAGCCCAGAGCCATCAAGACGAAGTGGGCTTCAATGGAACGGCTGTCAAGCCGCTCATAGCCCGTCCAAGCGCGCCGCCCAAGCCTGGGCAATGAAGGTGCGGGCATATGAGCGTGGTTCAGGGCTGACACGTGCGGACGTCCGGTGAGCGACCTCACTGGTCTTGGTGATGTACCCCCTGCTTCCTTGCTGCCGTCCGCAGGACCTAGTCGGCCCATAGTCCGCTGAGACATCGATGACACATGCACGTCGACGAACCCGGTGCGCACCGGCCCAACAGCGTTGGTCACTCCACGACGCCTGGACAGCATCTGACTACCTGTCAGGCCTACCTGCTGTGTCCATCGTGGTGGACGAGCCCAGAAGGCTGTAGCGTGCCTGCCGACTGAGTCTGCAGGGGGCCTGTTGATCAACCGTCTATCTCAACCAACGTATCGCGAGCAGAAGTTTGACTCCTCGGGCGTAAACCTGCACACACGGGCTACAGGAACCTCGCGCGAGGTCATCGTGTTCGTCCATGGCCTCGGAGGTGGCGGGTACGCCACCTGGCAAGAAATGCCGCAAATGATGTTTGAAGGCATTCATGGATCACCTGTAGATGTTGCGATATTCGATTACCGCAGCGGCCTGCGCTCCTGGAAGCGTGGCGGCGCAAATCTGAGTGCGCCGATTTCGCGCCTCAAATCGGCACTCCAGGATCTCTCAGATGAATATAAATATGAGTCTATCTATATCGCAGCCCACAGCCTGGGTGGCATCATTGCCGAATCTGCAATTCAGAAATTGTTCCACGGCCTGAACAAGAGCCCTGTCACCTCCCTCGCTGCCGTAATCCTGTTCGCTTCGCCACGAGCAGGATCCGGATGGGCAGATTTTCGCGCATTTCGAGAGACTAGATGGCTGAAGAGGTTCTCGGATCACGTAACAGATGCTGAAGAGCACTTCTCCAGCCACATCGAGGGACGCGCGTCACCAGCGGCGGACCTATCGAGATTCTTCCTTCCTCATTACGCTTGCGTCGCCTCAGACGACCTTTTTGTCAGCAGGTTCAGTGCCGAAGTCGGCATTCCCAGCAGTCAATGCCTTCCGCTTGAGGGTTCTCACACGTCTGTCGTGAAGCCAAACAGGGAAGACTATCCGCAGGTTCGATGGTTGCACCGGATCATCAAAGATGTGACCACACTGCGTGCGTACGCACGCACTAGGTTGGCACAGGCCGGCCGATCGTCATCTACCGTAATCGTTTCAGAATTGCGAGCAGGTGTTCACGGAACTGACTGGGAAGAGATTTACAACGAAGTCCGTAAGGAGTTGAGCACAGACTCCATTTCCGTCGAAGACAAACAATCACATCCCGACGGACCCGTTGATATTCTCATTACCGTCCGACCGGCAGAAGTTGTTTTTCAGGAAAATTCTCCAGCACAAGCCCCCATCCTAAGGGTCTATGCTGAATACATCGGGAGAAAGGGTGGACTCTTCGTAGGAATTTGCACGGTTGGAGAGTCTTGGAAAAGTGCCAGCGATTTGATCACGCAGTGGCTGCCTGGAGATCTGGAAAGAGGTTTCTACGTCACAGGGGCCACTAATGACGCTGGCGTCTATACAGTAATTACAAAGTGGATCCGAGCCGCTATTCAGCGCAATTCTCTTATGCAGAGCGGTTCTCGAATCGACCGTGTACTCGACCTCGCGCCAGACCCCTATGAGATTCCGGAGAGGAAACTGCTATGAACCTGGCGTGGATTGTCGCCGTAATGCGTCCGCTCTACATCGCCCCTCACCCAAACTTCAGCGACCCGGACTACGATACGAAACCCTATGCCCAGCTGGCTGCACTCGTGTCCGGGAATCCCTACCGTTCTCGCTACGCGGTCCAAGATGAGGATAATTCTGGCTTCGATCGAGGTGTGCTCAATGCCGAGATGAGCCTAACAACAGTTGGCCTTCGGGCTGGGCTAGATGGACTCGTGGGAGAGGTGCTCTCGGGCGAATCGGGCGACCAGGCTCGAATTTGTGCACTCGGTCTTCTTGCCTGCTGTGCTGCTGCAGAACTGGACGACTACAAGACCTGCGACAGAATTCTGAAACAGCTTCTAAATACAACAACTGATGACGCACCTGAATCAAAACTACTGCGGGTCGCTATCTTGCAGCAGCAGAGCCTTCGCCTTCGTGACTCGGGCAGGGAACACAGTTCTCAATCCGCAGAAGCGCTGGAGCTACTAGCTGATCTTGCCGACCGCACTTTCCCGAGCTTTCCGATGAGCCCAGGAGCACCCGCTGGCCCGTCCGAGACGATTCAGAGCATCATCGTTGCCTTGCGTCAGGCGACGTGGAGTCTCGCGCCTATTCCCCATCTACTTGATGGTCGGGAGCAGCTCCCGGCCGATTTCCCCACCTGGCAAGAGGTGGTACGCACGGCTAGGTCTAACCCGGCCCTTGAGATTCATCGCTTGAGGGCAACCGAGTACGCGAAGTTCGTCGAAGACTCATTCAAGCAAATGTTTCGTAGCCAGACCAAGACAATTGGTGGTCGAGGGGCGGCCACACTCTTCTATGCCGCTCTACACTTTGAGCTTCTGGGCGATTCATCCGTTTACGGATTGCGTGAGGAAAGTGCCCTCATGAAGCTCGTGCAAGCCATGAACACTGCACGGGCAGATACGAATGAGGTTGCAGACGCTCTGCGCCTATTGAGGCATTCAGGCGCTAAGTCAGAAATTGACCTCGCGATTGAGCGAGTTCGCGCTACTGGCCCTTTGGCAGCCTTGAAAAAGGATGCTGGGCAGATCATCCGAAATCGCTCCGAACCTCGGATGATGCGAGCTGCCGAGTTGCGCATGCTCCGTGGGGCTGCTGACCTCATGACTCAGGCTGAAGCGCACAAGGCTTTGGAAGAAGTGCGTCGAGTCATCGATGCCGGCGGTGCGCACACCCCTCCCGGTTCTCGGCAACTTGACGTGGTAAGGCTTGAACCGGCTTGGCTAGCCGCCGCTCACTTGGCGAACACTGCTGGGGAAAACGAGTTGGTCTTTGAACTGCTGCTCCAGGCTGCCCTGGCTAGTCGGCAGGGTGACGAACTATGGGACAAAGCTGTCGGCCGCGCTCTGCGAAACCTTGACTTGGAGAACGTCTCCTCGGAGACACACTCGCGGTGGCGGGCATTCTTTGAGTCGAACCCTTCACATATGCTTGCCACTCGAAATGTATATGAAGCGCTAGTGCGCCAGGAGGTAGTCCCGGATGAGAATCCCCTTGAAGACCTAGATTCCGTCGCCAATAGAGTTAATTCCGCTATTTCTGGCATCATGATGAGCGACGCGGAAATTTCGGCGTCAATCACCATCGTGAGCGCGTCACTGGCACAAATCCGGCAGCAGGCCGCGCAAGGGGTGTGGAGTTTCCGGTCTCTTGATGCAGCAGATGTGGCTGCCGCGTTGATTATCTTTGCTAACGCGCGGGATATGTGGAGTGACCTGTGTCTTTTCCTTACTGATCCGCGCTTGCAGCGATCCGACAAGAGTACGGCCTTCGATCGCCTGGCGTTTAAATCGGTAGAACTTCCCCCTGAGGTGGAAGCGACATTCCGGCGAGAACGACAAGTTCTGCTCGAAAGCCCATCCGACTTTGAGGAAGGGTCAATAACTCCGTACCCATCGGCACTGCGTTTCCTTGCCGGTCACGGCATCATTGCAGAGCCTGAAGCCTTCTCTTTGATTGCACAGTTGTCGGGGAGCAGGGATCCCGAAGCCCGTGAAGAGGCATCTCGTACCGTAGCCGTGCTTGCGTCTTCTGTAGCCACCCCATGGTTGCTTGCTCAGGCTATGCAGCTTAGCCACGACTCTGAGCCGAGGGTTAGGGCACACGCGGCTAGAGCACTTGCCTTGTTCTTCTCGTCGACATCAGACTTCAAGCAATCCGCACAGAGGCGATTGATCGAGCTCATGGCTGAAGAGGGGACACTCGTGCCGCTTCTGGTTATGCGTCAGATGAGGCAAAGTGAGAATGTCGCGCCGTCGGCAAAGCGCGTGATCGGAACACTTGCGGAAGATCACCCTTCGCGAACAGTTCGCCAAGAGGCCAGCCTTCTGCTGGCTGACGACCGATAGAGGGTGAAGTTCTTTACCGCAAGAGCGGGGTACCCACGGCAATTTGATGGCAGTTTGCTGCTAGCCAAGAAGTTCGTCAGACTTCTTCCCTAAGTAGATGAGCGGCTTACCATGGCTCAGCTCGCCAATCCCGCTAGACGCAGTATGGCTTGCCTAGCTCGGGAGACATGCACCACGAATTACCCGGCGATTCCGTGAGATCCGCTGGCGGATAGCTCCGCGCGTCAGGCGTCACGTGACGAGGCCCTCTCAATCCCGCGTTCTTAACCGTAAGAGGCAGAAGTTCCTCGTTCGTCGGGCCTATTTGTATAACCGTGTCCATCTACGGACGCGGCAGGTACTAGAACGGAGGGTCAGGCGACCAATTCGATGCAGCTTCCCCAGCCGGCGCAGTGCCCTCGTTTCCCGGGATCGGCAGGTTCGTGACAACGAAGAGGTCCAAAATGTCATCCCGGTCCATGAAGATGAGCTGGCGGCGCCGAGAGGCATCCAGGTGTTCGCCAATCCAGGCTCGGGCCTGCTTCGTGATCTCCCCACCAGCAACGATGTAAGCGTGATCCACCAGAACTCGCTTGTTGAGTTCCGGATCAAAAATCGGGTGATCAAGCATCATGAGCGTCTGGTTCAGAATCTCTGCAACGTTAGTGTTCCCCTTCTTGGGGTATCCGGCGGCATCGAGCTTGTCTTTCTTCACCTGGATCCCGAAGTACAGCACATGCTGCGTAGGCAGAACATACTTCATCCAGATGTCTTTGCCGTACTCTAGCGCCTTGTCTCGGTGCCCGGCTGCGGTAATCCGTTGATATCCAAGCTGCCGAAATAGTGGCAGCAGAACCTGCTCGATGATCTCATCTTCCGACGCTGTACCAAGGAAGAGAACCAACTGCATGCGCCGCTTACGTTCTTCCGGGCTCAGTGGACGGTGCGGGTTAATCTTTTGCGTCGATACGGTGTTGGTTGCGACGTGCCGCAGATGACATTGTCCGTCCTCGCCGTAGAACGCCTGGTAACCATCGCGCGCCAAAGATGCATTCAACACTGCAAGCGCCTTCACCCTTGATGGGCCTTCGTTCCGCGCATCCGCACGATCCATCAAGCGAGCAATGACCCTAGAGAATACATCAGGCAGCGAATTGGCTCCAGATCTCGGTTCTTTGAGAATTTCAGTCAGAGACTCATACACCCAGATGGCTCGTGTTGAGCCATCGTGCTGGTAGTCCGTCTCAACGTCCTGAAAGAACTCGGTGAGGTACATGCTGCTGCGGTATTCAAAATAGTTCTCAGAATCCACCGCACCGTTGCCACAGATCATCTCTGCAAGGTCTCGGATCGTGCGCCGCCTGAGTTCCAATGCCGCCCCCCAGCATGCGTCCCAAAGGTGCACTCACTGTACAGGCGGCCACCGACTGTGAGCTCTGGCAGGGGAGTTCTCGGCGTCTCCCCACAGACACTCCTGCGACCTGATCTACGTGCCGAGAGCCTTGAGGACGGCAGCTGTTTCTGCCTGGCCGCCGTCCTTCAGAGCCTTCACGAGGCGCCTCACCTCAGTGTTCGAGTCCATTGGGTCGGAGCGCTTGTGACCGCCAGAGGCAGCAACTCCGGGCGCCGACTGAGCAAGCCCCCGGCCCTTGGGCGGTACCCGGCGGGTGCTCGACGCGAAGACGGCATGTTGTAGCCTCAGCGCGCTGACCAGCGGGGTCGTCCCAGAACCGGTCCCGATGCTGGCCCTTCGGAGGGGTGACGTGATCAAGCGAGTACAGAAGATTTCCGGGGCGACCTTGGCGGCAATCGTCGTCTTGTCCGCGTGTAGTGGTACCAAGCCCAAGGAAGTGACGTCCTCCCCGAGGCCGACATCGAGCTCCAGCAGCGAGGCCAGCACGCCCAAGCCTCGGAAGGACAGCGGCAAGGCTGATGCCGCGCTCACCGATAGCTGGGGTTCCTCTCGCGCATCCATGAGCTCGGACGCCGAAGGCATAGTCATACTCCACATCGATGGCCCGCGGGTCGAACTGATCGGGTCTCACCGCTGTCAAGGCAAGGTGGCCAAGGAAGACGGGCTGAACGTCATCAGGCTCAAATGCGATGACGGCAACACCGACCGAACTGTTGGACGGGTGTACGGGCTCTCGGCGAAGACCATGACCGTTGACTGGGAGGGATTCGGGGCCGACATGTTCCTGCGTGCTACGCACGCAACTGGTTCGGCCTGAGCTGACGAGTCAAGCCGTCGGTCCGCGGATTCGCTCCCCGGCGAACAGCAACGAGCTCCCCTTCCCTGTCAGCAAGGGGAGCTCGCAGGGTCGTACATGTCACGCAGAAGCCGATCCGGTCCTCAGACTCGCTCCACCTCGGAAACGATGTGCAGCGAAGCCTCAGGGCCCGGCAGCGGCGTCCGGAGGGGCACTGGCGGCGCCGACGGGCGAGGCGTCGAGACGCCGACCGCGGACAGTGCAGTCGTCACCTCGTCCTCGCTAGCCCCCGCCAGCGCCTCCATCACCCGATCGAGTGCCCCGCTCACGTCAGTGAGAGTGACCGCTCGACGTCGGCGTCGAGCCCGCGTTCTTGACCGTCAGAGGCAGCAACTTCGTGCCGGTCGGGCCGATTTGTATGGCCGTGTCCATCTGCGGACAGGCGACCGTCCACGACCATGCCCAGGCGATCGACTCAGTTAGCCGCGTGGTTCTCTGCGTTGGGATCGCCAGCGTCTCGCATGAGCCCGTACATGCGCTTCTTGAACTCACGGCTGAGCGGTTCGCTGTGGACATCCACTCCATCATCTGGCGTGAAGTTCCAGTTGAAACCGATAGTGCCCTGCCGTCCGGTCCTCTGGGTGACCGTGACACCGAGGCCGTCCTGGAGAAGTTCGATTCGATGCGTGGCCACGGTTCTGTCGGGAACGCGCGTGAAGAGTTCGGGGCCGACTTCGGAGCGGCCGTTCCGCTGGTATGGCATCAGCGCGATGGACCGGTCGCCCCAGAGATGGACCATAATGATCTTGGCCATCGGGCCAAGCATGGCGTACTGAAGAGCGGCAGACACATCGTTCCGTGCTGGCGGCGATGTATAGCCGACACGGTCGATGTCATCGAACGCGAAGCGGTCGAACATCCGACTGGCTCCGTTGGGTACGAGGTAGAGAGCCCTGTCGGAAACCACGACGTCGACGCGGATACCTCGGCCGCCGAGAAGTTGACCAAGGTCGCTGCTGGTACGGCAGATGTCGAAGGCGATGAGCTGCTCATCCTGTTCCATACGCGCGGCAAGTCTTCGTGCCGCGCGGGACAGAGCCCGGCGATTTAGGAATTCCTTGAGCATTGGGCGAATGTAGGGCACGCCTGCTTACCACGAACAGAGCCGTGCGAGAACGGACTGATCACCTTTGTCACGGGGTCCATGCCAACGCCGGATCCTCGAACAGCGTGCTGGGCAAGGCCAGGCGCACGGTTCGGAGTTTTGTGTCGACCCATGCGGGGTCCACCGGCACGCCGATGGTGCGTTCCATCAGCGCGAGGGATTCGGCGCACAGGGTTTCCATGTGGAAGGAGACACCTGCAGCCCACGCTGGCAGACCTGGGTCAGGTCCCATCGCGGCTGCATCCAGCAGATCGAACGGGTCAAACATGCCGTCCACCCGTCCATCGGCAGCGTGCATGACCTGGTAGCGAGCGTTGATGTCTCGGTAGACGCTGAAGAACTCCCCGCCATCAGCTGAGGCTCGCCTGGCGATCTCCGGAATGCTTCCGCGGTATCCCCACTCGACAGCCACGACGTGTGTCTCGGCGGTGACCACACGAAGCAATTCGGAACGTTGGTTCGCCTGCTCGCGTGCGGCCTCGGCGAACGTCATCAATCGCGACACCTCCGCGTCTCCCCCGAACGCTCGGATCACCTCGTCCTCGGTCCTGCCGGCGATCACGGAGAAGGTGTAAGCCTCCAGCTCATCCCCATCAGCCCACGCGTACTGGGCAACCAGGTCCTCCCACACCGTGGCATCCCCCTGAAGTTGAGCCCGTCATCATCGTGGCGCAGCACTGTACAGAACCGTCGGCTTGGCGACTTTGGCCGGGAGCTGCTCCCGCACCGTGCCCGTGGGGTTACTCGGCCACGAACCTCAACGAGCTCCCTTCCCGTTCAGGAAAGAGAGCTCGCAGAGTCGTACACGTCGCGCGGAAGCCAATCCGGGCCTCAGACCCACTCCACCTCAGAAACGATGTGCAGCGAGGCCTCAGGGCCCGGCAGGGGCGTCCGGAGGGGTGCCGGCGACGACGGGCGCGGGGGCGAGACGCCGGCCGCGGACAGTGCCGCCGTCACCTCGTCCTCGCTCGCGCCCACCAGCGCCTCCATCACCCGATCGAGTGCCCCGCTCACGTCAGTGAGAGTGACCGGTCGATGCCGGCGCCGGACCCGCGTTCTTGACCGTCAGAGGCAGCAGCTTCTTGCCGGTCGGGCCGATTTGTATGGCCGTGTCCATCTGCGGGCACACGCCGCAGTCGAAGCACGGGGTCCAGCGGCAGTCCTCGACCTCTGTCTCGTCGAGGGAGTCCTGCCAGTCCTCCCAGAGCCAGTCCTTGTCGAGGCCCGAGTCCAGGTGGTCCCAGGGCAGGACCTCCTCGTAGGTGCGCTCGCGGGTGGTGTACCAGTCGACGTCGACGCCGAAGGGGACGAGGGCCTTGTCGGCGCAGGCCATCCAGCGGTCGTACGAGAAGTGCTCGCGCCAGCCGTCGAAGCGGCCGCCGTCCTCGTAGACCGCGCGGATGACGGAGCCGATGCGGCGGTCTCCGCGCGAGAGCAGGCCCTCGACGATGCCGGGCTTGCCGTCGTGGTACCGGAAGCCGATCGAGCGGCCGTACTTCTTGTCACCGCGGATCTTGTCGCGGAGCTTCGTGAGGCGGGCGTCCGTGTCCTCGGCGGAGAGCTGCGGCGCCCACTGGAAGGGGGTGTGCGGCTTGGGGACGAAACCGCCGATGGACACCGTGCAGCGGATGTCGTTCTGGCCGGAGACCTTGCGGCCCTCGGCGATCACGTTCATCGCCATGTCGGCGATCTGCATGACGTCCTCGTCCGTCTCCGTCGGCAGGCCGCACATGAAGTACAGCTTCACCTGGCGCCAGCCGTTGCCGTAGGCGGTGGAGACGGTCCGGATCAGGTCCTCTTCCGAGACCATCTTGTTGATGACCTTGCGCATGCGCTCGGAGCCGCCCTCGGGGGCGAAGGTCAGGCCCGAACGCCGGCCGTTGCGGGTCAGTTCGTTGGCGAGGTCGACGTTAAAGGCGTCCACGCGGGTCGAGGGGAGGGAGAGGCCGATCTTGTCCTCTTCGTACCGGTCGGCCAGGCCCTTGGCGATGTCGCCGATCTCCGAGTGGTCCGCGGAGGACAGGGAGAGGAGGCCGACCTCCTCGAAACCCGTCGCCTTCAGGCCCTTCTCGACCATCTCGCCGATGCCCGTGATGGAGCGCTCGCGCACCGGGCGGGTGATCATGCCCGCCTGGCAGAAGCGGCAGCCGCGCGTACAGCCGCGGAAGATCTCCACGGACATGCGCTCGTGCACCGTCTCGGCCAGGGGGACGAGGGGCTGCTTGGGGTAGGGCCACTCGTCCAGGTCCATGACCGTGTGCTTGGACACGCGCCACGGGACGCCCGACTTGTTGGGCACGACACGGGCGATACGGCCGTCGGAGAGGTACTCGACGTCGTAGAACGCCGGGATGTAGACGTTGCCCGTCTTCGCCAGGCGGAAGAGGACCTCCTCACGGCCTCCCGGGCGGCCCTCCGCCTTCCAGGCGCGGATGATCTCCGTCATGTCGAGGACGGCCTGCTCGCCGTCACCGATGATCGCCGCGTCGATGAAGTCGGCGATCGGCTCGGGGTTGAAGGCCGCGTGGCCGCCCGCGAGGACGATCGGGTCGTCGAGCGTACGGTTCCTGGACTCCAGCGGGATGCCGGCCAGGTCCAGGGCCGTGAGCATGTTGGTGTAGCCCAGCTCCGTGGAGAAGGACAGGCCGAACACGTCGAAGGCCTTCACCGGGCGGTGGCTGTCCACGGTGAACTGCGGGACCCGGTGCTCGCGCATCAGTTCCTCGAGGTCCGGCCAGACGCTGTACGTGCGCTCGGCGAGGACGCCCTCGCGCTCGTTCAGCACCTCGTACAGGATCATGACGCCCTGGTTGGGCAGGCCGACCTCGTAGGCGTCGGGGTACATCAGGGCCCAGCGGACGTCAGACGTCTCCCAGGGCTTGACCGTGGAATTGAGCTCTCCGCCGACGTACTGGATCGGCTTCTGCACATGCGGGAGCAGAGCTTCGAGCTGTGGGAAGACCGACACGGCGGTTTCGGCAGGCATCTCGCGAACCTTCGTGAGCTGATGGTGGGGGTGACCATCTAGCGTAACGCGACCGGAGGGGCGCGCCGCACCGCCGGACGGGCTCCGGGCCCCGGTGGCCTCCCGGCACCCCCTCCGGCCTGCGGCGACGCCGTCAGACGGCCGTCGGACCACCGTCAGACCGCCGTCAGACCGCCGTCTGCGCCTCGATCGCCTCCCAGGCCCCCGGCAGGGCCGCCTCGGCCGCCGCGGCGCGTTGTTCCTCGCGGCCGTAGAGCACCCCGTACGTGAACGAGCTCTCCCTCGCCGCGTGGGCCAGGGCGGCCAGCTCCCGCAGGGCTTCCCGGGTCATCACGCTGTCCTGGTGGTCGCCGAGGAGGCCCTGCAGCGACTTCATCGACTTGACCAGGCCGGCGGCCGGTCCGCCCAGGGCCGGAGCCGCGGCCTCGGCGGCGTAGCGGGTGCGCTTGGCCTTCTTGCGGGCTTCGTGCATGGCGTGGTCGCGGTCGGCGCCCGGCGGCCGGTCGAGGGCCTGCTCGACGAGGTCGGAGACCTTTCCGAAGTCCTTGCGGACGGCCTTGGCGATCACCTTCGCGGGGTCGCCGCCGGCCGCCTTGAGCAACGGGGGGTCGGTCACGAGCGCGTCGAGCGCGGTCAGCAGGGCCAGGTACCGCTTTCCGTCCAGGACGGCGATCAGGCGGCGCCGGGAGCCGCCGTGGCGGGCGTGTGCCCAGGTGCGAAGCCGGGTGCGGACGGGTCCGGAGAGCAGGGTGCGGGGCAATTGGCCGAGGGATTCGGTGAGCCGCTCGGTGAGGACTTCCTGGTCGCGGTCGACGCCGAGCTCGCCGGCCAGCCATTTCAGCTCGTCGCCGATCGGGTCGGTGACGGCGCGGTCGAGGATCTTCCCGTACGAGCGGAAGGTGCTGCGCATCCGGCGGGTGGCGACGCGCAGGCTGTGGACGGAGTCGGGGAGGTCGCGGCGGACGGCGGGATCGAGTTCGACGATGGCGTCGTACTGGGCGCGGAGGTAGCCGAGGACGTGGTCGCCCGCGGTGGCCGGGTCCTTCCGGGGAGCGGGCTTCCTGGCGCGTTTGCCGGTCGTGTCGAGCGCTCTCGCGAGTTTGGACGAGGCGGCGGAGCGGCTCAGGCCGGCCTTGCGGAGTTTCTTCTCGACCTTGTCGAGGAAGGCGGGGTCGCCGTCGTCGGCGAGTTCCACCTCGAGCTCGGTCCACGCGGCGGTGCCCTTGCCCCCGCCGAGCCGGTCCGCGCGGACCCGGTCGAGGCTGACCTCGGCGAGCAGGGCGCCGGAGCCGTCGACGAGATGGCGGATGTCACGGGCGGAGCGCAGGCGTACGAGGGGGACGAGTTCGGCGTCGCGTACGCGGGAGCGGACGAGTCCGGCGATGGCGCGGGGCACGGTGTCGGAGAGGGGGGCCTGGATCTCGTCGCGCACGCCCTCGGAGACGGGGAGTTTCAGGTGCCAGCCGGCGTCGTCGCCGCCGGTGCGGCGGCGCAGGGTGAGGGAGGCGGCGGCGAGACGCTGGTCGGGCGTGTCGTAGTAGGTGGCGTCGAGTTCGGCGACACCTTTGTCGACGACGCCCGCGACACCCGGGACTCCGGTCAGGTCGGGCATGTCGGTGCCGCCCTCGGCGGCCGGACCTTCGTACTTACGCTCGATCTCGCGCTTCGTGTCCGCCATGAACCGAATCTAGACGCGTTTGCGGGCCGTGGGCAGTACCCAATCGGTCCGGCTTGGCCGGAGCACGCCTTTTCCCGTTGGGCCGGGTGTCACCTCGTGTCCTCCGAGGCGCCACCCGGCCGTCGGCCGACGAGCCCGCCGCCGCTGCCGCCGGGCGGACGGGAAGGGTCGGACACGACCTGGCTAGGCCGACATCGGGCGTTGCACCCTGATCGACTGCAGGAGGCCGATCGCGACCCAGACCGCGAACATGGAGGAGCCTCCGTAGGACACGAACGGTAGGGGCAGACCGGCGACCGGCATGATCCCGAGGGTCATGCCGATGTTCTCGAAGGACTGGAACGCGAACCAGGCGATGATCCCGGCGGCGACGATCGTGCCGTACAGCTCGGTCGTCTCGCGGGCGATGCGGCAGGCGCGCCACAGGATGATGCCGAGGAGCAGCAGGATCAGGCCCGCGCCCACGAAGCCCAGTTCCTCGCCCGCGACGGTGAAGACGAAGTCCGTCTGCTGCTCGGGGACGAACTGGCCGGTCGTCTGCGAGCCGTGGCCGAGGCCGGTGCCGAAGAGGCCGCCGGAACCGATGGCGATGCGGGCCTGGTTGGTGTTGTAGCCGACGCCCGCCGGGTCGAGGTCGGGGTTGGCGAAGGCCGCGAAGCGGTTGATCTGGTACTCGTCGAGGACGTGCAGCCGCCAGGCGGCGACCGCTCCGAGGGCGCCCGCGCCGATGAGGCCGAACACCCAGCGGTTGGAGGCGCCGGAGGAGAGCAGCACGCCGAGCACGATGACGACCGCGACCATGATCGTGCCGAGGTCGGGCATGAGCAGCACGATCATCATCGGGACGGCCGCGAGACCCAGTGCCTGCACCACCGTGCGGTGGTCCGGGTACTGCTTGTCGCCCGCGTCGACCCGGGTGGCCAGCAGCATCGCCATGCCGAGGATGATCGTGATCTTGATGAACTCGGCGGGCTGGAGCGAGAGTCCGCCGGCGACGAGCCAATTGCGCTGGCCGTTGATCGTCGCGCCGAGCGGGGTCAGCACGAGCAGGATCATGAAAACCGACATGCCGTACAGGATCGGTACGGCCGTGCGCAGGGTGCGGTGGCCGAGCCAGATCGTGCCGATCATCAGGCCGAAGCCGATGCCGGTGTTCATCATGTGGCGGAGCAGGAAGTAGTACGGGTCGCCCTGGTTGATCTCGGTGCGGTTGCGGGTCGCCGAGTAGACGAGGGCCGAGCCGATCGCCGAGAGCGCGACGGCCGACAGCAGTATCGGCCAGTCGAGCCTCCGGGCGATCGAGTCGCGGGCGAGCAGGCGTGTCCAGCCCGCGCGCTCGGGTCCGTACCGGGAGACGGAGAAGTTGTTGGCTCCGGTCATGTCAGGATCCTCAGTACCTTGGTCGCCGCCCTCGTCATGTCAGGATCCTCTTCCCCCGCCCCTTCGGCGGGTGGGCCTTACGCCGTCGGGTGACACGGTTGCCGCCGGTGGGCGAGGCGGTGGTACCGGCGGGCAGGTTCGGGTCGGGGGTGGCGTCCTTGGGGGCCTGGCTGGCCTGCTGGTCCTTGGCCGGGTCCTTGGAGATACGGCCCGACTCGATCGTGCCGTCGGTCTGGACCTTCGGCAGGCCCTTCTGCGGGGTCGGCAGGAGGCCGTTCTTCTTGTTGATGGTGCCGTCGGCGGAGACGCCGTAGAGCGCGTTGTAGATCTTGCGCACGGCCTCACCGGACGCTCCCGAACCCGTACCGGCCTGGGAGATCGTCATGATGATCGTGTAGTCCTTGGAGTACGTGGCGAGCCAGGACGTCGTCTGCTTGCCGTAGACCTCCGCGGTACCGGTCTTGGCGTGCAGCGGGATCTCGTCCTGCGGCCAGCCGCCGAACTTCCAGGCCGCGGTACCGCGGGTGACGACGCCCGCGAAGGCCTCGTTCATGCCCTTGAGCGTGGCCTTGCTGACCGGCAGCTTGCCGTTGGCCTTCGGCTTGATCTCCTGGACGGTCCTGCCGTCGGCGCTGACGATCGCCTTGCCGATGGTCGGCTCGTACAGGGTGCCGCCGTTGGAGACCGCGGAGTAGATGGCGGCTTCCTGGATGGGCGTGACGAGGGTGTCACCCTGGCCGATGGAGTAGTTGATCGAGTCGCCCTCGCGCATCTTGTTGCCTTCGAGGCAGTTCTCGTACTCGATCCGCTGGACGTAGGAGCCGTTCTTCTTGCCGGTCTTGCACCAGGCGTCCTTGTTGGCCTTCCAGTAGTTCAGCTTCCAGTCGCGGTCCGGGACGCGGCCGGTGACCTCGTTGGGGAGGTCGATGCCGGTCGTCTGACCGAGTCCGAACTGGTGGGCGGTCTTGTAGAAGTAGTCCTTGGGCTTCTTCTTCGGGTTGATCCCGCCGTCCCTCTTCCACTCGTTGTCGGCGAGTCCGTAGAAGACGGTGTCGCAGGAGACCTCCAGCGCCCGGCCGAGGGAGATCGGGCCGAAGCTCTCTCCCTCGAAGTTCTTGAAGACCTGGCTGCCGACGGAGTACGAGCTGGTGCACGGGTAGTGCCCGTCGAAGGCGTATCCGGCCTGGACCGCGGCGGCGGTGGAGACCACCTTGAACGTCGATCCGGGCGCCGACTGACCCTGTATGGCGCGGTTCAGGAGCGGGTAGTTGGACTTCTTGCCGGTGAGCGCGGTGTAGTCCTTGCCGGAGATGCCGCCGACCCAGGCGTTCGGGTCGTACGTCGGCTGGGACGCCATGGCGACGACACGGCCGGTCTTGGCCTCCATGACCACGACGGCGCCGGAGTCGGCCTTGTAGTTCTCGCCGGTGATCTTGTCGAACTGGGTCCGGGCGACCTTCATCGCGTAGTCCAGCTCGTACTCGGCGACGCGCTGGACGCGGGCGTCGATGCTGGTGACGAGGTTGGCGCCGGGTTCGGCCTTGTCGCTCTTGGCCTTGCCGATGACCCGGCCGAGGTTGTCGACCTCGTAGCGGGTGACGCCGGCCTTGCCGCGCAGGGCCTTGTCGTACTGGCGCTCCAGCCCGGAGCGGCCGACCTGGTCGGAGCGCAGGTAGGGCGAGTCGGTGTCCTTGGCCTGGGTGATCTCGTCGTCGGTGACGGGCGAGAGGTAGCCGAGCACCTGCGCGGTGTTGGCCTTGCCGGGGGCCGCGTAACGGCGCACGGCCTCCGGCTCGGCGGTGATGCCGGGGAAGTCCTCGGAGCGCTCGCGGATCTGCAGGGCCTGGCGCGCGGTGGCCTTGTCGGTGATGGGGATCGGCTGGTAGGGCGAGCCGTTCCAGCACGGCTGCGGCGTCTTGGCGTCGCAGAGGCGGACCTTCTGGATGACGTCGTTGGGCTTGAGGCCGAGTACACCGGCGAGCTTGGTGAGGACGGCCTTCCCGTCGTCCGCCATCTTCATCAGGTCCGTGCGCGAGGCGGAGACCACGAGGCGGGTCTCGTTGTCGGCGATCGGCACACCCCGCGCGTCGAGGATCGAGCCGCGCACGGCGGGCTGGACGACCTGCTGGACGTGGTTGCCGGAGGCTTCCTTGGCGTACTCGTTGCCGTTGCGGATCTGGAGGAACCAGAGGCGTCCGCCCAGGGTGCCGAGGAGGGAGAGTACGAGAATCTGGATGACGACGAGACGGATCTGGACCCGTGGAGTCCGGCCGGTCTCCGGGATATTGGTCACTGCTGCTGCCTCCCCCTCTCAGTGTGTGTACGAGTCATACGAGTACACGGCGAACCTGTGCGTGGTGACACCGCGGCCGGTCAAGTCCCGTGACGTCCGGGACGCTTGGGCCGGCCGGGGGACGGGCCGCGTCGCTGTCGTCACAGCCGCTTGACCCCCTTGATGCGTCCGGCGCGGGCGACCCGCGCCTTGGCCGCCTTCACGCGCAGTCCGCCGCGCTGGCTGCCGATGCGCAGGCCGGTGCCGGAGGACAGCCAGCCCGAGGAGACGTCGGCCGCCTTGGAGGCCGAACCGCCGTCGGCGAGCGGATCGTTCTCGGCCCGCCGGGCCAGCGCCATCAGCACCGGCACGACGAAGGGCGCGAGCAGCAGGTCGTAGAGGGCTGCCGTGATGAGCAGGCTGCTGAGCCCGACATGGCGGGCGGCGGTGTCGCCTACGAGGGCGCCGACGCCCGCGTAGAGCACGGTGGAGCCGATCGCGGCGGCGACGACCACGGCCATGGGTCCGGTGGCCGACTTGAGTCTGCCGTTCTCGGGCTTGGCGAGGCCGGCGAGATAGCCGACGACGCAGAGCACGAGGGCGTAGCGTCCGGCGGCGTGGTCGGCGGGCGGGGCGAGGTCGGAGAGCAGACCCGCGCCGAAGCCGATGAGCGCGCCGCCGACATGGCCGTAGACCAGGGCGAGGGCGAGCACGGTCAGCAGCACCAGGTCGGGGACGGCGCCCGGGAGATGAAGTCGGGCGAGAACGCTCACCTGGATCACCAGGGCGACGACCACCAGGGTGACGGAGAGCAGCATCCGGTTGAAACGCATGGGATTCGGCTCCTCCTGATTACTGCTGCTGGCCGAGGTCGGGGGCGCTCGCCGAGGGGGTGACCGTCACGGTCACGGTCGGCGTGGGCGTCGGTTTGGGTTTCGGGGGCAGCACGGTGTCGCGCGGGTCGCTCTTGGGCGCCGCGACGACCACACCGACGATGTCGAGCTTGGTGAACGAGACGAACGGCGTCACGTAGATCGTGCGGGTCAGGTCGCCGCCGGAGGGGTCGACCCGGGAGACGACGCCGACGGGGACGCCGGGCACGAACGGCTTGTCGGACTGCGAGCCGAAGGTGACCAGCCGGTCGCCCTTCTTGATCTTCGCCTTGGCGTTGAGGAGTTCGACGCGCAGCGGGCGGTCGCCCTGTCCGGAGGCGAAGCCGAGTTCGTCGGTGGACTCCATGCGCGTGCCGACGGTGAAGTCGGGGTCGTTGGCGAGGAGCACGGTCGCGGTGTCGGGGCCGACGGTGGTGACCCGGCCGACCAGTCCGTCGCCGTTCAGGACGGTCATGTCGCGCTGGATGCCGTCGTTGGCGCCGACGTCGATGGTGACGGTCCAGGAGAAGCCCTGGGCGGCCCCTATGGCGATCACCTCGGCACCCTTGATGCCGTACTGGCCCTCACCCGCCACCTTGATCATCTTGTCGAGCTGCTTGAGGCGGCTGCGGTTGCGGTCGTCGCTGCCGAGCTTCGCCTTCAACGCCGCGTTGTCGTGCTCCAGTTGGGCGATGCGGCTGTGCCGATCGCCCGAGTCGCGGACCGCGGAGATCGCGTTGCCGACGGGGTCGACCGCGGACGACACCCCGTTCTCGATCGGGCCGAAGACCGTCGCGGCGGCCTGGCGGGCACCGTCGACCGGTGAGTCCTGCCCGCCGCGGATGTCCACCGTGATCAGTGCGAACGCGATGGCGATCAGCAGCACCAGGAGCAGCCGGCTCTCTCGTGTGTCCCTCACGTGCGGCGGCCGTGCCTTCCTCGTCGTATTGGGTCAACAGGGGCGCGCCCTGGGCGAAAAGGATGCCCACGGTGCGATGAGGCTGGGGTGGGGGGTGTGAGACGGGGTGGCTGTTATGGGGGAGGTTATGACTCTATGTCGCAGGAGTTTATGCCTCCATACCAACGATCCGCCGCACGAGAAGGGCTGATCTCGTACGGCGGAATCGAAGTGTTATGTCATCTGCGGGGCTGGGCGTCCAGAACCTGCTGGAGCGCCTCGAACTCCTCGACGCACTTGCCGGAGCCGAGCGCCACGCTGTCGAGCGGGTCCTCCGCGATGTGGATCGGCATACCGGTCTCGCGGCGCAGCCGCTCGTCCAGGCCGCGCAGCAGGGCCCCGCCGCCGGTCAGGACGATGCCCCGGTCCATCACGTCACCGGAGAGCTCGGGCGGGCACTTGTCGAGCGTCGTCTTCACGGCGTCGATGATCGCGTTGACCGGCTCCTCGATCGCCTTGCGGACCTCCGCCGCGGAGACGACGACCGTCTTGGGCAGTCCGGAGACCAGGTCCCGGCCACGGATCTCGGTGTGCTCGTCGGTGTCGAGGTCGTACGCGGAACCGATCGTGATCTTGATCTGCTCGGCCGTCCGCTCACCGAGAAGGAGGCTGTACTCCTTCTTGATGTGCTGGATGATCGCGTTGTCCAGCTCGTCGCCCGCGACGCGGATGGACTGGGCGGTGACGATGCCGCCGAGCGAGATGACCGCGACCTCCGTGGTGCCGCCGCCGATGTCCACCACCATGTTGCCGGTGGCCTCGTGGACCGGCAGGCCGGCGCCGATGGCCGCGGCCATGGGCTCCTCGATGATGTGCACCTGGCGGGCGCCGGCCTGGGACGACGCCTCGATGACGGCACGGCGCTCGACGCCCGTGATACCGGAGGGCACACACACGACGACACGGGGACGGGCGAGGTAGCGCCGCTTGTGGATCTTCAGGATGAAGTAGCGGAGCATGCGCTCGGTGATCTCGAAGTCGGCGATGACGCCGTCCCTCAGCGGGCGCACGGCAACGATGTTGCCCGGCGTCCGCCCGATCATCTTCTTCGCTTCCGCGCCGACCGCGAGGATCCCGCCGGTGTTGGTGTTGATCGCGACGACGGACGGCTCGTTGAGTACGATCCCTCGGCCCCTGACGTACACCAGCGTGTTGGCGGTCCCGAGGTCGACAGCCATGTCACGGCCGATGAACGACATTGAGTTCCCCATCAGGATTCGTCTGGCCTTCCCTAAGCGAACGTTGACGGCGTTTTAGGGACGGCGCGAGGTTGGTGCAGCGACGTGAACGCTTCCATCGTAGACGCGCCTGCACGAACACTGCGCGAGGGTCTTGGCCATTGTCGGCAGATGGCGGAGCGACTCGCTTGTGGAGACGGGCCATCGGGGTCACGCGTTCCCCCGATCAGCGCGCATATGCCACGGGACGGCCTGATTTTTCAGGGCCGTCCCAGGTCAGACTGTCACAGCCGTGCTGACGCAGTCTCAGAAAATTCTTTGAAAATGTTCGGTTCGGCGGGCTCCGGAGATCGTCCGGACGGCCTCGGCGAGGCCGCCCGCGGTCTCGGGCGCGACCGTCCGTACGCCGGACGGTGACCGTCCGTGCGCGCGGACGCGGCACGGAGCCTACGTCCGTACGCTCAGGCGCGGCCGGGGAAGAAGATCTTCACCTCGCGCTCGGCGGACTCCTCGGAGTCGGAGGCGTGGATCAGGTTCTCGCGCACGATCACGCCGTAGTCACCGCGGATGGAACCGGGGGCGGCGGCGATCGGGTCGGTCGGGCCGGCCAGGGCGCGCACGCCCTCGATGACCCGCTCGCCCTCGACGATCAGGGCCACGACCGGGCCGGAGGCCATGAACGCCACCAGCGGCTCGTAGAAGGGCTTGCCCTTGTGCTCGCCGTAGTGCTGCTCGAGCGTGTCCTGGTCCAGGGTCCGCAGCTCCAGCGCGGTGATCTGCCAGCCGGCCTTGCGCTCGATGCGGCTGATGATCTCGCCGGTCAGGCCGCGACGGACGGCGTCGGGCTTGAGAAGGACGAGGGTGCGCTGGCTCACGGGAAGGCTCCTTCGGGTCACACGGGTGCGGATGACCGAGGCTACAGGGCGTGTCCGGGTCGCTGTCACACAGCGTCAGGTGATACGGACCCACGCGTCCGTCCGCCGGTACCGAGCGCCGACGCGCCCCGCCGGACGGACTCCAGGGCCTGTCCGAGCCGGACAGGCCCCGAGGATCGGACCGCCCTAGGCGGGGTTGCCGTCCGGCTCGGCCTGCGCCTGCGCGGCGAACCTGGCCTTGGCCTCGTCGATCTTCCGGCCGTAGTGGACCGAGGCCCACCACAGGGCGGCGAAGGCCGCGCCCAGGATGAACATCGACGGCACGAAGAACCCGCCGGCGATCAGCAGGATCTGCAGCGCCCAGCCGAGCTGGACACCGCCGGGCCGCGTGATCATGCCGCAGAGCAGCACGCTCAGCGTCATCAGGACCCCGCAGACCGTCCAGACCGTGGCCGTGGACAGATCGGGGTCCTTCATGGCGACGAGCCCGGCGAAGCCGATGACGAAGACCTCGCCGATCAGAGTGGAAGCACAGAGCGTACGCACGAGAGTCAGCCCCTCCCCAGGAGCAGTCGGGCCTCGCCGACCGTGATGACGGAACCGGTGACCAGCACGCCCCCGCCCGCGTACTCGCCCTCTTCCTCGGCGAGCGTGATGGCGGCCTCCAGGGCGTCGTCCAGGCGCGGTTCGACCTGTACGCGGTCCTCGCCGAAGACCTCGACGGCGATCCCGGCGAGTTCGTCCGCGTCCATCGCGCGATGGCTGGAGTTCTGGGTGACGACGACCTCCGCGAAGATCGGCTCGAAGGCTTCGAGCACGCCCCGTACGTTCTTGTCGCCGCTCGCGCCGACGACGCCGATCAGCCGGCTGAAGTCGAAGACCTCGCTCACGGCCTCGGCGGTGGCGCGGGCGCCCGCGGGGTTGTGCGCGGCGTCGAGCACCACGGTGGGCGAGCGGCGCACGATCTCCAGGCGCCCGGGCGAGGTGACCGAGGCGAACGCCTTGCGCACGGTGTCGATGTCGAGCCGCTGGTTGTGGGCCGAGCCGACGCCGAAGAACGCCTCGACCGCGGCGAGCGCCACGGCGGCGTTGTGCGCCTGGTAGGCGCCGTGCAGCGGCAGGAAGACCTCTTCGTACTCCCCGCCGAGGCCGCGCAGCGTGAGGAGCTGCCCGCCGACCGCGATCTGCCGTGACACGACACCGAATTCGAGGCCCTCGCGGGCCACCGTCGCGTCGACCTCGACGGCCTTCTTCAGCAGCACCTGGGCCGCGTCGACCGGCTGCTGGGCGAGGATGACGGTGGCGTCCTGCTTGACGATGCCGGCCTTCTCGGTGGCGATCTCGGCATGCGTCTCACCGAGCCGGTCGGTGTGGTCGAGGTCGATGGGGGTCACGACGGCGACGTCCCCGTCGATGACGTTCGTGGCGTCCCAGCTTCCGCCCATGCCGACCTCGACGACGGCGACGTCCACGGGCGCGTCCGCGAAGGCGGCGTACGCCATCGCGGTGAGCACCTCGAAGAAGGACAGCCGGTACTCCTGCTGCCCGTCGACCATCTCGACGTAGGGCTTGATGTCGTTGTACGTCTCGACGAAGCGCTCGGCGGGCAGCGGCGCCCCGTCCAGGCTGATGCGCTCGGTGATCGACTGCACGTGGGGGCTGGTGTAGCGGCCGGTGCGCAGGTCGAAGGCGCCGAGCAGGGACTCGACCATGCGGGCGGTGGAGGTCTTGCCGTTGGTGCCCGTGATGTGGATCGAGGGGTACGCGCGCTGTGGCTCCCCGAGGACGTCCATCAGCGCGGCGATCCTGGCGACGGACGGCTCCAGCTTCGTCTCGCCCCAGCGGGTGGCGAGTTCGGCCTCCACCTCGCGCAGCGCCTTGTCGACCTCGGGGTCGGAGGGCCTCGCGGGTCCGTCGGCCTGGTGACCGCCGGCGCCCTGGGTCCGCAGGGTTCGGCTGCCGGCCTCGATCACCGCGAGGTCGGGGTCGCGGTCGGTCTCGTTCGCCACGATCTCGTCGAAGAGACCGTGCGGGTCACGGTCCTGCGGCTCGTCGGACGCGCTGTCGTCGTGCGGGGGGAGGTCACTCACGGGGCCAGTCTACGGAGGTGGCGGGGGTGTGGGGGCGTGTGGGGGCGCATGGGGGTTTTCGCCCCCTCCGCCCCGTACCCGGGGCTGCCGCCCCCAGCCCCCGCTTCGGCCTACGGCCTCGTCCTCGAGCGCCGGACGGGCTGGAACTCTCCAGCGCCGTCC
>NZ_JBSFZS010000073.1:0-42690 GCF_053600395.1 Streptomyces sp. NPDC005070
CCGCGCACCTGCGCACCTCGCTGCACCGCTCGCAGTCGATCGGCTCGATGATCCGCGGGGGTTCGGGCGAGGCGGTGCAGCTCAAGCTGGAGGGCGAGGGCTACGTCGTCGTACGTCCCAGCGAGGCGACCCCGCAGAAGACGCAGCAGCACTGATCCGGGCGCACGGCACGAGGGGCCCCGCCGGCCGGTCGGCGGGGCCCCTCGGTTCGTCTGCCGGAGCCGTCCGTCAGCGCCGGGCGGCCGGGGTGTTGGCGGCCGTGACGTTGACGGCGGCCCAGGACGCGCCCACCGCCTTGTACTCGGCGCTGTTCGCGCCGTACATGTCGGCGGCGGCCTTCAGTGTGGCCTTCCGCGCGTCGTGGAAGTCGGTCGTGGAGACCATGTACCGGGTGAGCGCCCGGTAGAAGACGGCGGTGGCCTTGGTGCGGCCGATCCCGGTCACCCGGGAACCGTCGTACGTCGGCGAGTCGTACACCACGCCGTTGATCGTCTTGCGGCCGCTGCCCTCGGCGAGCAGGTAGAACGCGTGCGAGGAGACACCGGAGCCGGCGTGCACCTCGGTGTCGTACGCGGCGGGCGACCAGTAGTCAATCGTCTCCTCGAGCACGTCGAGGGACGGGTGGTCGAGGCGGCGCAGGAACTTCTGGGCGAGGCCCAGCTTCTCCCCCACCAGGTAGTTCGGCGGGTTCTTCGGGTTGTTCGCCGAGAACTCGACGTCCGAGCCGAAGACGTCGGCCAGCGACTCGTTGAGGGCGCCCGGCTCGCCGTACTGGTTCCCGTCGTTGTCCACGCGGGTGGGTTCGAGGGCGGCGGTCGCGTCGACGACTCCATGGGTCAGCTCGTGGCCCGTGACGTCCAGGACGACCAGCGGCTTCTTGAACAGATCGCCGTCACCGTCGCCGTACAGCATGCAGCCGCAGACCGAGTCCCAGAAGGCGTTGCCGACCTTGTTGCCGAAGTGGACCATCCCGCGGGCACCGGCGCTGTTGTTCTTGATGCCCTTGCGGCCGAAGGTCTTCTTGTAGAAGTCCAGGGTCTGGGTGATGCCGTACTGGGCGTCGACGGCGGCGGTGGTCCGGGCCGAGGTGGTGCCGTTGCCCCACTTGTTGTCGCCGTCGGTGAACGCCTTGCCCCGCGCGAAGGACTCCAGCTCCTGGCCCCTGGCGTCCCGGGTCTCGGTGTTCCACCGGGTCGGGTCCTTGAGCACATAGCTGGTCCGCGCGGTGCGGGTGGTGGTCAGGGACACCTTGCCGGCGAACAGGGAGGACCCGCTCCCCTTGGCCGTGGCCGGGTAGCGGCCCGCCGCGGCGATGCCCGTGAGGCCGGACAGCCCGGCGGTGCCGGCACCGGCCGCGATACCGGTCTGCGGGCTCGCGCTCTCGCCGCGCTCGCGCAGTGTGGCCGCCAGGGACGGCGAGATGAACTCGTCCGTGTTCGGGGTGTTGCTGCGGATCCGGCCGGTACGGGCGTCCACGACGACCGTGCTCGACCCTCCGGCCTCCGTGGTGTCGCTGTCCGTGACGATCACCTGGTAGGCGAGGACGGCGGCGCCGTCGCGGGCATCCACGACGAGCCGGGCCGTGTCCGCGTCACCCTTCGCGACGGCCTCGGCCTTCCGCACCGCCTGATCGGGCGTCAGCTCCGCCTCGACGGTGGACGGCTTCACCACGTGGTCGGCGGCCCGGGTCACGCCGAGGTACTCGCCTCGCGCGCCGAGGTGGACGACCAGGTCGCCACCGAGCAGCGGAAGGCCCTGGTGGGTACGGACGAAGCGGACGTGCCGCTTTCCGTCCGGGTCCGTCATCACGTCCTTGGCCTGGAGGATGTCACCGGGGGTGACACCGGTGGCCGAGGCGTGCGCGAACGCCGCCGCCCTGGCGGCGGCCACGGGCGACGAAACCGAAGTCGCCGCACGGGCGGGCCCGTTCGGCGCGGCGGCGAAGGCGGGACCGGGGAGCGTGGCGGCCGTCGTCACGGCGACGGCTATCGCCACGCGGCGTATGTGGGGTCTACGCACTGAGTTCCTTCGTACAGGGGCGGCCGGAACACCAACCGCCCTACAGCGCGGCGCTGTTGCGCACCGCGGGGGCTGCCGGCTCCCGACCGGACAGATGTACGAGGGAAGGCGACGGTTGCCTGGCCGGGCCGATCAGCCTCCGCATGTGACCGATGTCGCACGCACCCGGCCCGGAGCGGCCGGGACGGGCGTACGGAGCGGAGGACCGACGCCGAGGCGGGACCGACGGCCGGGGTCAGGCCGAGGACGTGGGAGGTCTCAGATCGTGCGGTCGGCGAGGGCGGACAGCAGGGTGCGGAGTTCCGCCGCGGGCTCCTGGGCGAGGGGCAGCCCCGCCAGGAGCGTGTCCGCCGCGGCGAGCCGCCGGCGTGCCGCGCGCACCGCCGCCGCGCGGCCCCCCGCCCGCTCGACGAGGGCCGTCGCCCGGCGGACCCCGGAATCGTCCAAGGAGTCTGAGGCCGCGAGGAGTTCGTCGAGTTCGCCGTACCCGGCTCCCCCGAGCGCCGCGAGCACGGGCAGCGTCTTCTTCCCCTGCCGCAGGTCACTGTGGACCGGTTTGCCGGTGACCGAGGGATCACCCCAGATGCCCAGGACGTCGTCGGCGATCTGGAAGGCGACGCCGAGATGGCGTCCGGCGCGGTCCAGCACGGTCACGGTCCGGTCCGGCGCTCCGGCCAGCCGGGCGCCGAGTGCCAGGGCGCAGCCGAGCAGGGCACCGGTCTTGCCCTCCGCCATCACCTCGTACTCCCCCAACCCGACCGCGTCGGGTCCCGTCCAGGGCCGGTCGGCGAACAGCAGGTCGTCGGCCTGGCCGCGCACCAGGTCCCCGAGCGCGGTGGTCAATTGCCGTACGGCAGAACCGGCTTGGGGAGTGAAAGCCATGGTCTCGACGGCCAGGGCGAACAGCGCGTCACCGGCGAGAACGGCGGGACCGGTGCCGTACGCCTTCCACACGGCCGGCCGGCCGCGGCGCAGCGCGTCACCGTCCATGATGTCGTCGTGGAGCAGCGAGAAGACGTGCACGAGCTCCACGGCGACGGCCGCCGGCACGCCCGCCCCGGCCGGGGCGGAGACGGTTTCCGCCCCGAGAACGGCCAGCGCCTGTCGTACCCCTTTGCCCTGGCTGTGATCGGCGGGGGCACCGCCGACCTCGCAGCGGCCGAGCGCGTACCGGGCCATCTCGGCCACCCAGGGGTGCAGCGTGCCGATCGCCTCCGCCAGCGCGGGAGAGACGAGTTCACGGCAGCGGCGCAACACCTGCGCGGCGGCGGGCGGCGACGTGGAGGCCGGGGCCGCCGGGGCGGGCGCGCCGCCCAGGGCCGGGGCGAGCACTCGGCCGAGGGCCGGGGTGGTCGCTCGGTCGAGTGCCGGGGTGGTCGTCACGCGGCCTCCGTCTCGTCGGTCCCGGTCGTCAACCCGAGCTCTGTGCGCGCCCGTTCGACCATCCGGTGGGCGTGGCGCAGCCCGATGCCCTCCAGCGTCACGGCCAACTCGTCGAGTTCGGCGGCGGTTTCGGCGTGGTCCCGGCCGAGGCGGGCGAGGGACTTGACCAGCCCGAGACGGGACAGGGCCGTGCCGCGGGGCTCGCTCATCGCCTCGAACTCCGCCAGGGCGCCCGCGTACACGTCGCGGGCCTGCTCGTAACGCCCGGCCCGGTAGAGGACGTTGCCGCGCATCTTGTGGTTGTAGGCGAGCGCGCCGGACAGCTTCATCGCGCGGCAGGAGACCTCGGCCTCGCTCAGCAGGCCGAGCGCACGGTCGGTGTTCCCGTCCCGCACGGAGACGATGTCCGCGAGTCCGCGCAGCGCCCACGCGTGGCCACGCCGGTCCTCGGCACCGGCGGCTATCCCGGCCGCCTCCTCGAACATCGCGTAAGCACGGTCGTACGCGCCGGTGTTGCGGTGGATCTGGGCGATGCCCTCCAGCGCCCACACGGTGTGCCGGGCCTCGCCGCGCTTGCGGGCCTCGGCCAGCAACTGCTCGTGCAGCTCCGTCACGGCCGCGTAGTCGCCCTGGATGCGGCCGGTCTCCGCCATTCCGGCCAGCGAGTAGCCGCGCACCACGACATCCCCCGCCTGTCCGCCGAGTTCGGCGGCCAGCCGCAGCAGCCGCCACGCGAGCGGGAACGCTCCGCGCTGCCGGGCCAGGGTGCCACCGCTCCAGAGCGCCCACGCCATCGCGGCGCCGTCCCCGGCCTCCCGGGCGGTGCGGTAACTCGCCTTCCACGCCCGCTCGGCGTCCGTCACCTGCCCGAGCCGGCGGTGCGCCTCGGCGACCGCGAGGCCCGACCGGGCGGCCTCCGCCCGGGCGCCTGCCCGTTCGGCGGCGCGCAGTTGCTCGGTGCCCGCCGCGAGGACGTCGGTCAGCGAGGAGTTCACCGACAGGGTGGTCAAGGCGCCCTGGTACTCCGGGGCGAAGGCTTTGCCGTACATGAGTGCCTTTCCGTCCGCCACCGTCCGTCCGCAGAGGGGCCCGGCCCGGTGGTGATGCTGTTGTCGACTCGTTTCAAGGCGGTGACGTGCGGCGATCCGGCTACGCACACGACGTATACACGGCATGTATACGCAAGGGGTATAGTGCGGCCGGTTTCCGTCCGTGAAGTGAGCTTCAGGAAGGACCGTGTGCCACGCGCCCGTTGCCGATCAAGACGACGATCACGTCCGGGAGGTTGCCTGGCCGCGCCAAAACACCTTGCACGGCGGTCCGAGGGGCCCAGAGGATGGCGGCGGCAGAGTCTCCTCGCGGAAAGCAGGCCACCGTTGCCCACAGCGCCCATGCACGCAGACGAGACGCGGATCGGCGATGCGCTCGTACGGCGCCTGCTGGCCGGACAGTTCCCACGGTGGGCCCGGCTGCCCCTGAGGCGCGTGCGGTCGGCCGGTACAGTCAACGCCCTCTACCGTCTCGGCGACGACATGGCCGTGCGCCTGCCGCGTGTCGCGGGCGGTGCCGACGACGCCGTGAAGGAGCACGCGTGGCTGCCGCGGCTCGCCCCGATGCTGCCGTTCCCCGTCCCCGAGATCCTCGGCCTCGGCACCCCGACCGCCGACTACTTGTGGCACTGGTCCGTGCTGCGCTGGCTCGACGGCGACACTCCGGCGACCGGCGCCCTGACCGGCGCGCGGGAACTGGCCGCCGACCTGGGGGCGTTCGTCACCGCCCTGCGCGGGATCGACCTGCCCGGCGGGCCGGGCGCCTATCGCGGCACCCCGCTGACGGCGGTGGACGCCGAGACACGCTCGGCGATCGACGACCTCCGCGGCCACGTCGACACCGGGGCCGCCACGGACGCCTGGGAGGAGGCGCTGGCGGCACCCGCGTGGACCGGCGCGCCGCGCTGGCTCCACTCGGACCTGATGCCGATGAACCTCCTGGTCCGCGGGGGCCGCCTCGCGGCCGTCCTCGACTTCGGCACCTTCGGCACCGGCGATCCGGCCTGCGACTTCATCCCGGCCTGGAACCTCCTGCCCGCCGCGGTGCGGCCCGCCTTCCGGGAGGCGGCCGGCGCCGACGACTCCGGCTGGGCGCGCGGCCGCGGCTGGGCCCTGTCCATGGCCCTCGTCCAACTCCCTTACTACCGCGTCACGAACCCGGTGATCGCGGGCAACGCCGCACACGTGATCCGTGAAGTACTGGCCGAGCAGCGGGTGTCGTAGCTACGCGGTGTTGCGGCCACGGGGTGCTGTGGCCGCGCGGTGTCGCAGCCACACGAGATCGCGAGATCACTCCACGAGGGCCTGCGTCCCGAGGACGCCGAGGAGGGCGACGCGTTCGGCGTCCTCCGTGCCGGGCTCGGCGGTGTAGACCATGATCCGCAGGTCGCTGCCCGCGACGCTCAGCACATCGCAGTCCAGCGTCACGGCGCCGACCTGGGGGTGGTCGATGGTCTTGCGGGACGCGTCGTGGCGGGCGACGGCCCCGGACTCCCAGAGTTCCGCGAAGCGCACGCTGTTCGCGCACAGGTCCTCGATCAACTGCACGAGACGCCGGTCCGTCGGGTACCGGCTCGCGGTGGCGCGCAGGTCGGCGGCGAGCGTCGCCTCGAAGGCGCGCCGCTCCCGCGGAGTGTGCCGTACCCGGCTGCCGGGCCCGACGAAGTTGCGCCACACTCCGTTGCGTTCGTTGCCGCTCCACCCGGAGGGATCGCCGAGCAGGGCCGCGTACAAAGGGTTGGCCAGCAGCAGGGTCCAGGCCGCGTCGTACACCGCGACGGGTGTCCCGCTCAGCCGGTCGAGCAGCCGGTGGACACCTGGGGTGATATGGGCCGGCACCATGCCACGGCCCGGCGGCACCAGGCCGGCCACCTGGAAGAGGTGCTCGCGTTCGGCCCCGGACAGCCGCAGCGCCCGGCCCAGCGCCTCGACGACCTGCTCCGAGGGGTGGGCCGCCCGCCCCTGTTCGAGACGGGTGACGTAGTCGACCGAGATGCCGGCGAGCAGGGCCAGCTCCTCGCGGCGCAGGCCGGCCGCGCGCCGGTTGCCGCCTCCGGGCAGGCCGACGGCCTCCGGCGTGACGCGGTCACGCCAGCGTCGTACCGTACGCCCGAACTCCGTGTTCGCCATGCCACCCACTGTGCACCCGCCCGGGCGAACGCGCCTGGTACCGCCGGTCCCAGGAAGACCGGACTCCTGGCTGTGGGCGGCGATCCGCCGGAGTGTGGACGCATGACCACAACACTCATCACCGGAGCGAACAAGGGCCTCGGCTTCGAGACGGCCCGCCGGCTCGTCGCGGAGGGCCACACCGTCTACGTGGGCAGCCGGGACCCGGAGCGCGGACGGCGCGCGGCCGCGGAGCTCGGGGCGCGCTCGGTCGTCATCGACGTCACCGACGACGCGTCCGTCGCCGCCGCCGCCAAGACCGTCGAGGCCGAGGGCGGCCTGGACGTCCTGATCAACAACGCCGGCGTCGAGGGGCGCGGCGCGGGGAACAGCGTGATCGGCGCGGGGGAGGTGACCGCCGGCATGATGCGCGAGCTGTTCGAGACGAACGTCTTCGGTGTCGTCCGCGTCCTCCACGCCTTCCTGCCCCTGCTCCGGCGGTCGGTCTCCCCGGTCGTGGTGAACCTCAGCAGCGGCCTGGCCTCGCTGGCCCGGATCACCGACCCCGCCGGCCCGGCCCACGCCTACCCCGGCGTCGCCTATCCCGCGTCCAAGACCGCCGTCAACACCATCACCGTGCAGTACGCGAAGGCGTTCCCCGGGATCCGTGTCAACGCCGTGGAGCCGGGCTTCACCGCCACCGATCTGAACGGCAACACCGGGTTCCAGACCGTGGAGGAGGGCGCCGAGATCATCGTGCGCATGGCGCGGATCGGCCCGGACGGACCCACCGGCGGCTTCTTCGACGCGTCGGGCCCCGTCCCCTGGTGACCGCGGGCGTCCGGACGCCCGGGCGCCCGGACGCTCAAGGGAACATTTATTCGATTACCGAGTACGCTGGCCTCATGGCCACGCATCTCCAGGGCTCGCTCTTCGACCAGACCGACGAACTCCGCCTCGGGCCGCTGGACGGCCTGCGGCGCACCACGCTGGGCGAGGGGGCCTGGCTCGACCTGCTGCCCGGCTGGCTGAGCGGGGCCGACGAGCTCTTCGGCCGCCTGGCCGCCGAGGTCCCCTGGCGGGCCGAACGGCGCCAGATGTACGAGCAGGTGGTGGACGTACCCCGGCTGCTCGCGTACTTCGGCGCGGACGATCCCCTGCCGCACCCGGTCCTGGACGAGGCCCGGGACACGCTGTCGGCGCACTACGCCGGGGAACTGGGCGAGCCGTTCACCACGGCGGGGCTCTGCTACTACCGGGACGGCCGCGACAGCGTGGCCTGGCACGGGGACAGGATCGGCCGGGGCGCCCGCGAGGACACGATGGTCGCCATCGTGTCGGTGGGCGCCCCGCGCGATCTCCTGCTCCGGCCGCGCGGCGGCGGGGACACGGTCCGGCGCCCGCTGGGCCACGGCGACCTCATCGTCATGGGCGGCTCCTGCCAGCGCACCTGGGAGCACGCGATCCCCAAGACGGCACGGGCCACGGGGCCCCGGATCAGCGTGCAGTTCCGGCCGGACGGGGTGAACTGAGCGACGCTGCCGCTACCGCGCCGCAGGGGGTGCACCGGCCCGGCGGCCGCTCCCGCACTCCCAGCGGGCCCGCCGGATCACGGCGCGAGCTGCGCCTGCACGGCGGGCGCGTACCGGTCGACGATCGCGTCGACCGAGGTGGCACGCAGGTGCGAGCCCCGCGCGATCCCGTACATCACGCCGAGGCCGAGCAGTGTGCTCACGGCGAGCTCGGCGCGCAGGCCCGCGTCCGGCCCGCTCAGCCGCCCGGCGAGACGCTCGCTGACCTGGGCGCGGAAGTTGGCCCGGAGTATCTCGCCCTGCTCCCCGTGCAGCGGGGCGAAGACGATCCGCAGGACGGGGTCGGCACCGCGCCGGGTCTGGCCCTCGAGAACATGGCGGACCATGTGCCGGCCCAGCTCCTCCAGCGGGGCGTCCAGCAGGGCGTCGGCGTCGGACTCGAAGGACATGACGCGGGCGAACAGCGCGTCCTTGTTGCCGAAGTACTTCAGGATCAGCGGCGCGCTCACCCCGGCCCGGTCGGCGACCGCCTTGAGCGTGATGTCCGCGTGCGCGTGCCGGGCCAGCAGATACCGGGCCGCGCGCAGGATCGCCGCCTTGCTCGCCTCGGCGTCACGGCGGGGGGCGGGCGCGGCTTCCGGCTGCTCTCCCGGTCCGGGGGAGGACGGGGACGCCGCGAGACCGGAGTGGGGGGTGGTCACGGTGCTCAGGCTCCTTCGAGGGCCTCGTCGCGGGGTGCGCCGGTGCGGCGGCCGGTTCGCGGGGTCTCGCGGGAGGCGGGGTCGGTGGGTATCGACAGCGCGGCGGCACAGGCCACCAGTGCGACGGTACCCGCCATCGCGAAGGCCAGCAGATAGCCGTGCAGGGTCGGCACCGGAGCGCCCGCGACGAGGCTCGTGTGGTGGACGAGCACGGCGGCCACGGCCGCACTGCACACGGCCTGCCCGATGGTCCGCATCAGGACGTTGACGCCGTTGGCGGACGCGGTCTGCCCGGCGGGCACGGCCCGCAGGATCAGGGTGGGCAGGGCGGAGTAGGCGAAGGTCGTGCCGATCGAGCACACCGTGGCGCCCAGGATGATCGCCCACAGGTCACGGCTGTCGGCGATCCGCAGGACGTAGCCGGAGGCGATGATCGCCGTGCCGAGGGCCAGGGTGATCCGGGGACCGCGGGACGCCGATATGCGCGCCGAGACGGGCGACAGCAGCAGCATCGTCACGCCGCCGGGCAGCAGGCACAGGCCGGTCGCCACGATGGACAGGCCGAGTCCGTAGCCGGTGGCCGTGGGCGCCTGCACGAGCTGCGCCGTGACCAGCGAGTTGCCGTAGAAGGAGAAGCCGGTGAGCAGCGCGGCGATGTGGGGCAGGGCGACGCGCGGACGGGCGGCCAGCTTCAGGTCGACGAGGGGGCGCTCGGCGCGGAGCTGCTGGCGCCACCACAGCGTGAGGACGGCCGCGCAGGCGGCGAACAGCCCGAGGATCCTGGGGCTGGTCCAGCCCCAGGCACCGCCCTGGGACACGGCGAGCAGCAGACACACCAGTCCGGCGGCCAGACCGAGCGCGCCCAGGGAGTCGAAACGGCCCGGCTCGCGTACGGGTGACTCGCGCACCGCCCACCAGGCCAGTGCCGTCCCGAAGACGCCGAGCGCGGTCGTCGCCCAGAACATGACGTGCCAGTTGGCGTACTGCACCAGGAGGGCGGCGAGCGGCAGTCCGAGGGCGGCGCCGATGCCGACGGTGGAGCTCATCAGCGCGACGGCGGACCCCGTGCGCTCCGGCGGCAGTTCGTCGCGCAGGATGCTGATCGACAGCGGGACCACGGCGGCCGCGGCGCCCTGCAGCGCCCGCGCCACGATCAGGACGCCGATGTCCGAGGTGAGCGCGCACATCAGCGAGCCGACCGTCATCATCCCGAGGGCCATGAGCAGCACGCGCCGCTTGCCGTACATGTCTCCCGCGCGGCCGAGGACCGGGGTCAGCACCGCTCCGGCGAGGAGGGTCGCCGTCACCATCCAGGAGACCGCGCCCGCCGAGGCTCCCGTCAGCCGGGGCAGGTCGGGCAGCAAGGGGACGACCACCGTCTGCATGACGGCCATGAGGATCCCGCCGAACGCCAGGACAGGGATCGCGAGCCGCTCGCGCAGGGCCGCCATCTGCACTCCAGAAGTAGACATGGAAAACGGAGGTGAATGACAATTCACCTTACCGGTGAATTGCCATTCACCCCAAGTGGGGTCCACTTCTGGACGGGTTCCCGCCGGGCAACCGGCCGGTCCCCCCCGACCCGGACGAGAGGCCCTGGCGCCGGGCGCGGGCCTGTCACCCGAGCCGGACGACACGCCTATCGCCGGGCGCGGGCCTGTACGCCGCGGGCCACGCGGGGTCCGAGCCAGCGCTTGAAGCGGCGCAGCGCCTCCAGGCGGCCGGCCGCGCGGTCGATCCGGTAGTAGAGCTGGGGCGGGACGTACGGCAGCAGCGGCGAGTGACGCTGCCCGAGCAGGGCGAACATCTGCGTCGGCGGAAGGCCGATGTAGCGCGGCAGGTTCTCGTACCACTGGGCGCTGTGGCGGGCCGCGCTCTGCACCGGCAGGAGTTCGGACCTGCGCTCCCGTCCGTACCGGGTGAGGGCGGTCTCGAGGTCCGGGTGCTCGCGCAGCGCCCGGGCCAGGGAGATGGCGTCCTCCAGGGCGAGGGTGGTGCCGGCGCCGATCGAGTAGTGCGTGGTGTGGGCGGCGTCGCCGAGCAGGACGAGGTTGCCCCGGTGCCAGGTCCGGTTGGTCAGGGTGCGGAAGGTGAGCCACGGGGCCGCGCCGTCGGACCGCTCGCGGCCCATCAGCCTGTGCCCGTCCAGCAGGTCCGCGAAGAGCTTCTCCAGCAGCGCGAGACCGTCGGCCTCGCCCGCGCCGTCGAGCCCGAGGCCGGTCCAGGTCTCCCGGGAGCACTCGATGACCAGGGTGCTCCGGTCGTCGCCGAACCGGTACGCGTAACACCAGATCCAGCCGTGGCCCGTCTCCACGAAGGAGAAGGTGAATGCGTCGAAGACCTTCGTCGTTCCGAGCCAGATGTACTGGTTGCGCCCGTGGCTGATCTCGCTGCCGAAGTGGTCGGCATAGCGCTCGCGCAAGGTGCTGTTGACCCCGTCCCCGGCGACGACGAGGTCGGCTTCGGGCAGCGCGTCGGCCGCGATCTCGCTCTCGTACTCGACGCGGACCCCCAGGGAGCGCGCCCGCTCCGCGAGCAGGTCGAGCATCCGGCGGCGGCCGATGCCGAATCCCTCGTCCCCCGGGGCCACGGTCGTGCGGGTGCCGACGTGGGCGACGCCGTCGCTCCAGCTCACCGAGTTCTCGCTGACGGCGAGCGCCGAGGCCGGGTCGCCCTCGCGCAGTTTGTCGAGCAGGCCTGCCCAGTAGGTCACACCCCAGCCGTACGTCGATCCGGCCGGGTTCCGTTCATGGACGGTGATGTCATGGGACGGGTCCTGGAGCTTCATCAGGATCGAGAAGTACAGGCTTGCGGGTCCGCCACCGACGCACGCGATCTTCACGCGCACTCCCCTATGTTGCACAATGCGGTCAATTGATCACGAAGAGTAGCAGGGGCCGTCGCTCCCGCAGTTCACGCCAGATCGCGGGCGTGAGCAGCGCCACGAACCGACGGCCGCGACCGCAAGATCATCGACGCGGGACCCTCCCGCCGGAGGATTTCCGTCGGCGGGCGTGCGGCGGGCACCCCGAACAGCAAGATCATCTTTGTTCAACTCTGCATGACATATCAGCGATTGTCCGGATCATGGCCAACCGACATTCGGCGATTTCTCCTGTTGTTTGACGACCCGATAGGCATATCGGGTCATCAACACCGCTGATCACAGGAGGTCTCCGCATGCCGGAGCTCACTCGCCGCCGCGCCCTCGGCGCCGCCGCCGCGCTCGCCGCGGGCGCAGGTGCCCAGACCCTCGCCGCACCCTCGGCGTCCGCGTCCCCGAACGGGCCTTCCGCCGCACGGGAGTCCATGGGGGAGCACCACCACGGCGGCCCGGAACCCTTCGACGAGGTCTTCCGGGGGCGCCGCATAGAAGGCCGCCCGGTCACCGGGGGCGGCCACCATCACGGCGGCGGATACGCCGTGTTCATCGACGGCGCGGAGCTGCACGTGATGAGCAACGCCGACGGGACCTGGATCAGCGTCGTCAGCCACTACGACCCCGTACCCACCCCGCGCGACGCGGCCCGCGCCGCCGTCGTGGAGCTGCAGGGGGCGCCGCTCGTGCCCTTCGCCGCCAACTGAACCACCCCGCAAGCAGATCGTGGAGTCCCGCACATGACCGTACGCAAGAACCAGGCGAGCCTGACCGCCGACGAGAAGCGGCGATTCGTCGACGCGCTGCTGCAGCTCAAGCGCAGCGGCACGTACGACACCTTCGTCACGACGCACAACGCGTTCATCCTCGGCGACACCGACAACGGCGAGCGGACGGGCCACCGTTCACCGTCGTTCCTGCCCTGGCACCGCAGATTCCTTCTGGAGTTCGAGCGGGCCCTGCAGGCCGTCGACCCCTCGGTGGCGCTGCCCTACTGGGACTGGAGCACCGACCGCACCGCGCGGGCGTCCCTGTGGGCACCTGACTTCCTCGGCGGCACCGGACGCAGCCTGGACGGCCGGGTGATGGACGGCCCCTTCGCCGCCTCCGCGGGCAACTGGCCCGTCAACGTCCGCGTCGACAGCCGCACTTACCTGCGCAGGTCGCTGGGCAGCGGGGTACGGGAACTGCCGACCCGCGCCGAGGTGGACTCCGTGCTCGCCATGCCGACGTACGACATGGCCCCCTGGAACAGCGCCTCGGACGGCTTCCGCAATCACCTCGAAGGCTGGCGGGGTGTCAACCTCCACAACCGGGTGCACGTGTGGGTGGGCGGCCAGATGGGCACGGGCGTCTCGCCCAACGATCCGGTGTTCTGGCTCCACCACGCCTTCATAGACAGGCTGTGGGCCCAGTGGCAGCGCCGGCACCCGGGCTCCGGCTACCTTCCGCTCAAGGACACCCCGAACGTCGTCGACCTCGGCGAGACGATGAAGCCCTGGAACGACACCCGGCCGGCCGACCTGCTCGACCACTCCGCGTTCTACACCTTCGACACCGTCTGATCCCGGCCGCGCCCGTGACCGCCGGCCCCCGGGAGGGCCGGCTCGCGCGGGCGCGCCGGTTGCCGCCGACCCGACCGTCAACTCCGACGGCATCGCCCACCCGTAGAGCTGTGGAGTGGAGCGGGATCGCGAGAACCAGGGCCCGCCCACCAGCGAGGTCCTGATTCACGCCGTTCGCCGACTCTGCGGATCATGGAGCGCCGCGCATCCAGGCGGCGCCGCTCGGCGCGGATCACTGATCAGTAGGGTCAGGGCATGACCCGTACAAACCCTGCTCCCCAGGCTTCCATCGACCCCGAACGACTCGCCCGCGATCCGTACAGCGTGTACGCACAGCTCCGCCAAGCCGGGCCCGTTCACCGGATCACCGGGACGGACGGGCTGCCTGCCTGGCTGGTAACCCGCTATGACGACGTACGCGAGGCTCTCGCCGACCCGCGGCTGTCCTTGGACAAGCGCAACGCGGCGCCCGGCGGCTACCGAGGCATGGCCTTACCCCCGGCGCTGGACGCGAACCTGCTCAACATGGACCCACCGGACCACACCCGCATCAGGCGCCTGGTGACCCGGGCCTTCACCCCGCGTCGGATCGAGCGGCTGCGCGAGCCGATCCAGCGCACCGCCGACCAGTTGCTGGACGCGGTTGCCGCTGCCGAACGCGTAGACCTGATCGCCTCGTACGCTGCGCCGCTGCCGATCACCGTGATCTGCGACTTGCTCGGCATCGGCCCGACCGACCGGCTCGACTTCCGTTCATGGACCGACGCTCTCGTCGCTCCCGATCCGACGCGGCCGTCCCTCGCCAAGGAAGCGGTCGGCAGCATGCTGTCGTTCCTCACCCGGCTCATCGCCGACAAGCGAACCGCTCCGACCGATGACCTGCTCTCCGCGCTGATCGCCGTACGCGACGAGGAAGACCGGCTGAGCGAGGACGAGTTGATGTCCTTGGCCTTCCTCATCCTGTTCGCCGGGTACGAGAACACCGTTCACCTCATCGGAAACGCGGTCCTGACGCTGCTCCGCCACCCCGACCAGCTGGCCGAGCTACGGGCCGATCCCACGCGCATGAGCGCGGCGGTGGAGGAGCTGGCCCGGTACGAAGGCCCGATGCCGCTGGCCATCCGCCGGTTTCCGACCGAGGACGTCACCATCGGCGGCGTGACCGTTCCCGCGGGCGATACGGTCCTGCTGTCTCTCGCCGCCGCGCATCGGGACCCGCACCGCTTCACCGACCCCGACCACTTCGACATCGACCGCGACGCCACCGGTCACCTCGCCCTCGGCCACGGCATCCACTACTGCCTCGGCGCTCCGCTGGCCCGCATGGAAACCGAAATCGCGCTGTCCGCGCTCCTCGACCGCTTCCCCGACCTGGCCCTCGACGTGCCGCCGGGCGAACTGCGGTGGAGGCCCTCGATGCGATCCCGCGGCCTGCTCGGCCTTCCGGTCCGCACCGGCACGATCAAGAAAGCCACGCCGGCTCGATGACAGGGTGCGCGGCCTCCCGTCGTGGCCGAGGCGCGGGCGCGTGGACGCACCCGCGTCAGGGGATCGGAGCCGGATCAGGCGCCGCCCTGCGCCTCGCTCCGGCACTCCGGGTGACCCCAGCCCTGCGCGTTCTTGGCGATGGGCTCGCCCGCGGCGTAGGAACGACCGCACACACAACGGCCGTTGAACTTAGCCTTGATGGTGCGGCTCGACGTGCCCGGCCGGGACGCCTTGGCCGCGGGGCGGCGGCGGGCGGCACCCGAGGCGACCGGGGTGTCGGGGGAGGCGGGCGGCTCCGGGGACCCGAGGTCGCTGCCCGCGGGCTGCTGCACGACAGCGGCCTGGCTGGCGGCACGGTCGGCGAAGTCGTTCAGGCGGTCGCCGTCGACCTGGTGGGCGGGGACGTAACGGAACTCGACCGAGCGGCCGGTGAGGAGTTCGTCGATCCGGGCGACCAGTTCCTGGTTGGCGACGGGCTTGCCCGCGGCCGTCTTCCAGCCCTTGCGCTTCCAGCCCGGCAGCCAGGTCGTGACGGCCTTCATCGCGTACTGGGAGTCCATCCGGACCTCCAGCGGCACATCGGCGGCCACGGCCGTCAACAGGCGTTCCAGCGCGGTCAGTTCGGCGACATTGTTCGTGGCCGTGCCCAGCGGTCCCGCCTCCCAGCGGGCCGGGGTCTCGTCCCCGTCGGCGACGACCCAGGCCCATCCGGCCGGTCCCGGGTTTCCCTTCGAAGCCCCGTCACAGGCGGCAACAACACGTTCAGGCATGACCCCGATCATGCCACGCCCGGCCGAGGGCCCCGCGCACGGAGTGGCGCGGAGCGGGACCACCCCGCCGGTCACCGGCGGGGTGGCGGCCACGGACAAGCGTCAGGACACGTCCTTCATCTCGGGCATCTCGCCCTGGGTCGTCTTCATGTCGATGACGGAGAACGACGCGCCCTGCGGGTCGCTCAGCGCGGCGAACCGGCCGAAGGGGCTGTCCATCGGCCCGAAGCGCAGCACCGCGCCGCGCGCGGTCGCCTTCGACACCGCCTCGTCGCAGTTCTCCACGGCGAAGTAGACGTTGACGTACGACGGCACCTCGGGCGGGAAGTCGTCCGTCATCCTCATCCGGCCGAGCACCGGATTGTCGCCGATGTTGAAGACGCGGAAGTCCACCGCGTCGTCCTGCACCTGCTGGGCGGTGAGGGGGAAGACGGCCGGGAAGAACGCGTCGGACTTCTCCGGCTCACGGGTGAAGACCTCGGCCCAGGCGTACGAACCGGGCTCGCCGATCGAGTCGAAGCCCTCGTGGACGCCCGCCTGCCAGACGCCGAAGACGGCCCCGCCGGGGTCCCGGGCCAGCGCCATGGTGCCGAACTCGCCGACCTGCATCGGCTCCATCAGCACCTCGCCGCCCTGGCTTTTGATCTTCTCGGCGGTCGCCGCGGCGTCGGGCGAGGCGAAGTACAGACACCAGGCGGACTGGCCCTCCTGCCCCGGCATCGGCGGTACGACGGCGGCCACCGCCTTGCCGCCGGAGTAGGCCTGCGTGTAGTTCCCGTACTCCGAGGACGACTCGCCGAACGTCCAGCCGAGCACGTCCCCGTAGAAGCTCTTGGCCCCTTCGACATCGCTGAACATCGCGTCCGCCCAGCAGGGCGTTCCTTCAGGCTGTACGGCCATGACCCGACCTTCTCCTGTTCGGTGAACGATTGCGCTGTTCACGCTAGCCAGGCTTCACCCGGGCCGCGCGCCGAACCGCGGCCCTGCACGACACTGGAGGCGGGCCGGTCCGGCCGTCGACGGGACGGGGCACGGGATGATGCGGGCATGGGAAGTGGTCCGGCCGGGGCCGGTCGAGGGGGAACCGCTGCGCCTCGCCGAGCGACCGGTGCCCGTGCCCGGCCCCGACGAGCTCCTGGTCCACGTCCGCGCCTGCGGGGTGTGCCGCACCGACCTGCACGTCACCGAGGGCGACCTGCCCGTGCACCGCCCCGGTGTCACACCGGGCCACGAGGCCGTCGGTGTGGTGGCGGCGACCGGCGGCACGGTGAGCGGCTTCGCCCCGGGCGACCGGGTCGGGGTCGCCTGGCTGCGCCGTACGGACGGCACCTGCGGGTACTGCCTGCGCGGCTCCGAGAACCTCTGCCCGGCGTCCGAGTACACCGGCTGGGACGCCGACGGCGGTTACGCGGAGTACACGACCGTACCGGCCGCCTTCGCCTACCGGCTGCCCGACGGAGTGGACGACATCGCCCTTGCCCCGCTGCTGTGCGCGGGCATTATCGGCTACCGGGCCCTGCGCAGGGCCGCGCTGCCGCCGGGCGGGCGGCTCGGTCTGTACGGCTTCGGCGGCAGCGCCCACCTCTGCGCGCAGCTCGCCCTCGCCGAGGGCGCCACCGTGCACGTACTGACCCGCGATCCGGCCGCGCGACAGCTGGCGCTCGGCCTGGGGGCCGCCTCCGCCGGCGGGGCGTACGACGAGCCGCCCGAGCCGCTGGACAGCGCGATCCTCTTCGCGCCGGCCGGTGAGCTGGTGCCGGTCGCCCTGCGGGCACTCGACCGGGGCGGTGTCCTGTCCGTCGCCGGCATCCACCTGAGCGACATCCCGCCGCTGCGCTACGAGAGCGATCTGTTCCAGGAGAAGGAACTGCGCAGCGTCACCGCCAACACGCGTGAGGACGGCAGGGACTTCCTGGCACTCGCGGCCCGCCACGGCATCCGCGCCACGACGCACGCCTATTCCCTGGAGGAAGCGCCGAGGGCGCTGCGTGACCTCAAGGCGGGCCGCTTCGACGGCGCGGCGGTCCTGGTGAACGACCGCCCCCCGCGGAACTGAGCGTGCGGGCGGGCCACCCCCGTGCGTGGATGGACCCAGGGGGTGCTGCGGTGGAGGTGTGATGGCGGGCCGGGGCAGTGCCGAGACGGCGGGTGCGGGGGTGCCGTCCGACGCCTCGGAGGACGCCGTCGAGTCGATCGGCACGACGCTCGACGAACGCACGACCTGCGAGGAGCTCGTCGCGTTCCTGTGCCGGCGCTTCTGCGAGACCGCCGCGGTGGACCTGCTGCCCAGGGACGTCGCGGCCGGCCACCGTCCTCCGGACCTGGCGCTCACTCGCGTGGCCGAGGCCGGCCGCACCCGGCTGCTCACTCCGTTGGAGGGCCCGCGCCCGCTGTCCGTCCGGGCGCTCGACGAGGGCCGTCCGGTCGCCGCCTCGATCGACCTGTCCGGCCGGACACCCCGGCAGGTCATGGCCGTACCGCTGCTCGCGCACCGGCGCCTGTACGGGGTGCTGCTCGCCGTCCGGCAGGGCGCGCCGTTCAGCGGCGCCGACGTGGCGGGCGCCCACCACGCGGCGCGGCTCGCGGCCGTGCACCTCGGCCACTCCCGCGAGCACGCGTCGCTGCGCGGCACGGTCCTGGACCTCCAGCGGGCGCTGCTCGCCGCACCGGGCCGGCCGCATCCGAACCTCGACCTCGCCACCCGCTATCTGCCCGCGGGCGGCGGTTCCCTGGTGGGCGGGGACTGGTTCGAGACCGTACGGCTGCACTTCGGGCGCACCCTGCTGGTCGTCGGCGACGTGATGGGCCACGGCCTGGACGCCGCGGTGGACATGAACGCGTACCGCTCGATGCTGCGCTACGTCGCCTCCACGGACCTTCCGCCCCACCGGGTGCTGCGCCGTCTGGACACCGCGGTCGCCGAGGACGGCAGCCGGCGCCCGGCGACGTGTCTGCTCGTGCGGGTCGATCCGGCGCGTGGAATCGCGGTGATCGCGGGTGCCGGGCATCTGCCGCCGGTGGTGTTCGCCGGCGACGGCTCGGGCGAACTGCTGCCGCTGCCGGTGGGTCCGCCGCTGGGCACGGGGGTGGGCGGCTACGAGCAGGTGGTCCGCAGGCTCTCCCCCGACGACACCCTGGTGATGTTCACCGACGGGCTCGTCGAGCGCCGCGACGAGGACATCGACGCGTCGCTGGCACGGCTGGCCGCGCTGCGGCTTCCCCCGGGCGCCGGCGTCGACGCCCTGCTCGACGAGGTGCTGGTCGCGCTCGACGCCCGGCACGCGGAGGACGACGTGGCGGTGCTGGCGGCCCGGATCCACCCGCGCGGCCACCCCGCCTGAGGCGTCCCGGCCGGCCGGGACGGGCTCCCCGTCCCGGCCGGAGGGCGCGGGGGCCGCCCGGGGCGCCGGTCACTCCCCCGCGTGCGCCCGTTCCAGGGCCGCCATGTCCAGCTTCGTCATCTTGTACATCGCCTGGGCCGTACGGGCGGCCTTCTCCGTGTCCGCGTCGCCGAGCAGCTCGATGAGCCCGTCCGGGACGATCTGCCAGGACAGTCCGTACTTGTCCTTCAGCCAGCCGCAGGGACCCGCCTCGCCTCCGTCCTCGACGAACTTGTTCCAGTAGTGGTCCACCTCTTCCTGGCCGTAGCAGTGGACCTGGAACGAGATCGCCTCGTCGAACGTGAACTGCGGGCCTCCGTTGACCGCGACGAACTTCTGGCCGTTGGCCACGAACTCGACGGCCAGCACGGAACCGGGCGTCCCGGGCCCTGCCTCGGTGTAGCGGCCGACCCGGCCGAGCCGGGAGTGCTTGAACATCGAGACGTAGTAGTGCGCGGCCTCCTCGGCCTGGCCGTCGAACCACAGACAGGTGGTGAAACCGTCGGCGGGCATGTGTACCTCCTCGGGCGGAATGCGTCGTCACCTCTGTCGACCGATCCTCGTCCGAAAACTCATCGTCCGCGCGCGCACGACCTCGCCACCGCCTCGCCACCGCCGACCGGGGCCTCCCCGGCGGGCGCCAGGTGGGCGCCCCTTCCGCGCGGAAAACCCATGCCGGGCGCGCCCGGCGCGGAGTTAGCATCCGCGGACATGACTCTCACCGAATCCCCCGGCGTCCATCCGTTCCGTGTCGACTTCCCGCAGAGCGATCTGGACGACCTGCACCGCCGCCTCGACACCACCCGCTGGCCCGACGAACTGCCCGGAGTGGGCTGGGCCTACGGAGTCCCGAAGGACTACCTCCAGGATCTCGTCCGCCACTGGCGGCACACCTACGACTGGCGTGCGGCCGAGAAGCGCCTCAACACATGGCCACAGTTCACCACCGAGATCGACGGCGCGCGCGTGCACTTCGCGCACATCCGCTCGCCGGAGCCCGGGGCGACCCCGCTGATCATGACGCACGGCTGGCCCGGGTCCATCGTCGAATTCACCGATGTCGTCGGGCCGTTGACCGATCCTCGCGCGCACGGCGGCGATCCCGCGGACGCCTTCCACCTGGTCGTGCCGAGCATCCCGGGCTTCGGGCTCTCGGGACCGACACGCGACACCGGCTGGGAGTTCACCCGGGTGGCCGCCGCGTTCGCGACGCTGATGGACCGCCTCGGCCACCGTCGCTACGGCGCGCAGGGCGGCGACTGGGGCGGGGCCGTCTCGCGCGAGCTCGGGCGGGCACACCCCGACCGGGTGACCGGCGTCCATCTCAACCTGCTGCCCGGATCGTCCGCCGTCACCGAGCCGACAGCCGGGGAACTGGCCGCGCTGAGCCCGTACGAGCGCGAGCGCACCCTCCGTTCCTGGCGGCGCGGCCAGGCGTGGAACCGCGAGGAAGCGGGCTACGCGGCGATCCAGGCCACGCGGCCGCAGACCCTCGCGTACGCCCTCACGGACTCTCCGGTCGGTCAACTCGCCTGGATCGCCGAGAAGTTCATGCAGTGGACGGACTCGCGGGACCGTCCGGAGGGCGCCGTCGACCGGGATCTGCTGCTGACCAACGTGATGCTGTACTGGCTGACCGGCACGGCCGGTTCGTCGGCGCGGATCTACTACGAGCGCGCCCACGCCGCCTACTGGGGCACACCGCCCGAGCCGTCGACCGCTCCGACGGCGCTCGCCGTCTTCCCCGAGGAGAACTTCGTCGCTCTGCGCCATGTCGCGGAACGCACCGACACCATCGTCCGCTGGACCGAGTTCGACCGGGGCGGTCACTTCGCCGCGATGGAGGAGCCGGATCTGCTGGTCGCCGACGTCCGGGCGTTCTTTCGCCAACTCCGCGCGGGCGTCTGAGGAACGGCGCGAGGACGAGCACGAGGAGCGGCGCCGGACCTCCGCCGGCCCGCCCCGCCGTCGCGGCTCTGCCGACGGCGAATCTGCCACGGGCCGAGAAATCCGCTCCGGCACCGGCGCCGGACCGAGAGTGGGGTCAGCGGCGACGCCCGCCGCGTCTCGACCAGGAGGAACGAGGAACCATGACTCCGCTCATCACCGGCCGGCATCCGGCCCGCACCCCGTGGGCCGAGGAGGGCGACACCCCGGCGACCCGCTACGACGACCACCTGGCCGCGCAGTTGCTCGCCCAGCGGATCATCTTCCTGGGCACCCAGGTCGACGAGGTCTCCGCGAACCGGGTGTGCGCCCAACTGCTCCTGCTGTCCGCCGAGGACGCGCGCACCGACATCAGCCTCTACATCAACAGCCCCGGTGGTTCGGTGACCGCCGGACTCGCCATCTACGACACCATGCGGCTGATCCCCAACGACGTCTCCACGCTCGCGATGGGATTCGCCGCGAGCATGGGGCAGTTCCTGCTCAGCGTGGGCACGCGCGGCAAGCGCTTCGCGCTGCCGAACGCGCGGATCATGATGCACCAGCCGTCCGCGGGCATCGGCGGCACCACCGCCGACATCGAGATCCAGGCACAGAACCACGAGTTCACCAAGCGGGCCATCGAACGGATCACCGCGGAGCACACCGGCCAGAGCGAGGAGGCGATCTCCAGGGACGGTGACCGGGACCGCTGGTTCACGGCGGAACAGGCCAAGGAGTACGGCATGGTGGACCGGGTCGTGGAGTCGCTCGACGACGTCCGCCCGGCCGCGTCACGGCGACGGATGGGGCTCTGACATGGGTACGTACACGATTCCGAACGTCGTCGAGCGGACCCCGCAGGGCGAGCGGTCGTACGACGTCTTCAGCCGGCTCCTCTCCGAGCGGATCATCTTCCTCGGCACGGAGATCGACGACGGCGTCGCCAACGTCGTCATCGCGCAACTCCTCCATCTGGAGTCGTCGAGCCCGGAGAGCGAGATCTCGATCTACATCAACTCGCCCGGGGGATCGTTCACTTCGCTGATGGCCATCTACGACACGATGACCTTCGTCCAGGCGCCGATCTCGACGTTCTGCGTCGGGCAGGCCGCCTCCACCGCCGCGGTGCTGCTCGCCGGGGGCGATCCCGGGCGGCGGTTCGTCCTGGAACACGCCCGCGTGCTGCTCGGCCAGCCGGCCAGCGACGGCCGTCAGGGCACGGTGTCGGACCTCAGCCTCCAGGCCAAGGAGATGCTGCGGATCCGCTCGCAGGTCGAGGAGGTGCTGTCCCGGCACAGCCACCACGACGCCGCCACGCTGCGCGCCGACATGGACCGCGACAAGATCTTCACCGCGCGGGAAGCGGTGGAGTACGGGCTCGCCGACGAGATCCTCAGCCGCCGGCTCGCCCTGCTCTGACATCGGCCCGCCAGGAGCGGGCCGATGCCGGGCGGCGAGGGCGCGGTGTGCGGGCGCGGCGGGGGCACCGCGCCCGGGTCCGTCAGGCGGCGAGGCACATGCCGTCGTACCGCGAACCCGAGGACGGGGCCGCCGCCGAGCGGCCGCGGACGGACTCGGCCCGGGTGTGCCGGGTCAGCTCCCGCTGGGCCAGCCACAACAGGTCGGTCAGGCCGAGACCGAGGGCGCGCGCGGCCGCGGCGAGGACCTCGGAGGAGGCCTCCTTGCGGCCGCGCTCCACCTCGGAGAGGTAGGGCATGGAGATCCTGGCGGCCTCGGCCACGTCCTTGAGCGTGCGTTCCTGAGCCAGCCGCTCGCGCCGCAGGACATCACCGACCAGGTCGCGCCACAACGGCTCCTTGCCCGAGGGAGCGGGGCCCGCGGGTCCCCGGCGCGGCACGAGGACCGGTGGCCGCGGTACCCGGGCCGGGGCATCGGCCACCGGTGGTGTCCGGGAGGGCTCCGACGCCGCCGGGCGCAGAGGGATGACGCGGGCTTCGTTCGTCACGTGGTCGCTCACCCCTTCAGCCTAGAAGCGCGGGGCCGTACGGGAAGGGAGCGGCGTTCCGCTCTCGGTGAAGTCAGGGGGACGCCGGGGAGGAGCCCGCCGACTGCGACGTCAGGTCCGCGGAGGCCGAACCGGACGCCGGGGGCGCCTGCGACTCGGACGCCGGAGGCTCGCTGGACGGGGGCGGTTCCACCGAGGACGGCGCGGAGGAGGACGGTTCGGAGGAGGCCGACGACGGGGACGAGCTCTCGGACGACGGCGAGTTCGAGGTCGAGGCCGAGGTCGACGGGGACTTGGAGCCCGAGTCGCTGACCGACGGCGACGGGCTCACCGGGGGGTGCGTCTTCTTGTCCTTCTTCACGTCGTCGCCCCGGTGCCGCTTGATCCACTCGTTGCTCTCGGGGTCGTAGATGACGAATACGTCGATGACCGTCTTCGACGGCACGACGGCCACGCTGTTCTGCGGACGGTACGACGGCCACGGGTCGCCCGTCGTCTTGATGTTGCCCTTCTGCGGTACCGGTTCGAGCAACGGGTTGCCGCAGGCACAGCGCACCCTGGGCACACCCCGGGAGTCCACGAGGACGGCGGTGCCGGCCTGGAGGACCGCCTGATAGCTGGTGGGGGCGCCGTTGCGGTAGCCGTGGTTGGTGACACGGGTGTCCAGGCGCAGTTGTACGGGGGTCAGGGACCGCAGATAGGCGGGGACCGCGTTCGGCTGGATGCCCTCGACCGAGGCGAAGGCCTTGGTCTTCGCGGGGTCCGCCTTCAGCGCGCTGATCTGCTTCTCGACATCGCAGCTCGCCACGTTACGGGTGCCGCCGTAGAGGCCGGGCGCGTTGCCGCTGTAGGTGCCGGCCTTGTCGGCGGGCGCCGACGAGGCCGATGCCGCGGGGGACTCCGACTCGATGGAACTGTCGTTGGCGGTCGACTCCGTGAACGAGTCAGGCCCCGACTTGCCTGCGGGCTGCGCGAACACCTCGCTGCTGGCGTTCTTGGCCCCGCCGCCGCTGTTGGTGAAGACCAGTCCGAGGATCACCGCCGCCGCCACGACACCGGTGATCAGCGCGACCCGCGGCGCCGAGCGCCACCAGGGCCGTTCGGGTCCCCCGCCCGGTCCACCCGGTCCGCCGGCTCCACCGCCGGGCCCCTCGGGGCCAGAACCGCCGCCGCCCCCTCCCGAGCCGCCGCCCCCTGGTCCTCCGGGCCCGCCTCCTGCCCCGGACGCGTCGCTGGGCGGTCCGGTGGGCGGGACATTGACGGGCTGGGTCGGACTCGGCTGGGTCGGGCCCGACAGCGGGCCCGAGGGCGGGCCGGTGGGGCGGCCGGAGGACGGCTGTTCGACGCTCACGAGCTCTTCTCCCGTTGGAGGGATGCAGGGACGTCCGAGAGGCTTTTGCACCGATTTCCTACAGAACGAACCCATTGTGTGCCCCGGTCCTCCGGTGCCCGCAAGCCGACGCGGCCGGCTCTCCCCGAGGGGCGGACGGTCTCGGCGCTGCTTAGCGTGGCAGCGTGAGTCCCCAGACACCGTCCGCTCAGCCGGCCCCCAGCAGCGGTGAGCCTCCGGCCACCCGTCACGGCTGGCTCCAGGCCCTCGTGGCCGTACTGGCCGGTCTGGTCCTCATGATGGTGGTCGCCGCTCTCGGCCTGTGGGCCTCCGGCGCCACCGACCTCCCCGACAACGCCTTTCCGAGGGTGGTCGCGGCCACCCTGGTCACCGCGGTCGGCGGGACCGTCGAGTTCACCGGCGACGCGGGAGCCATCGCCGAGACGAAGGCGGGACTCACGGTGATCCCGCTGTCCGTGACCCTGACCGGAGCGCTGGTGCTCGGGGCGGGATTCCTGCGGCCGCTGCGGCATCGCGCCGTCGCCGGGGCGACGGAACTGGCCGGCTGGGCCGGACGGCTCGCCGTCCTGTGGCTGCTCGTGCTGATCGGGCTGGCGCTCGCGGCCCGCCAGAACTTCACCATCGACCTCGGGAACGGCACGATCGGCGCCATCGGCGACCTGTTCGGCGCAACGCCCGAGGTGGGTTTCAGGACCGCCATGGCACCGACCCTGTTCTTCGGGGTGCTGTGGCTCGCGGGTGTGTTCGTGATCGCTCTGCTCGTCTCGCGCGGCGCGGCGCTCCCCGCCCGCCTGCTGCGCTTCCAGGAAGCGGTGCGTCCGGCCGCGTACGCCATGGTGGTCCTGCTCCTCGTCTGCGTCGGCCTCGGCGTGGTCGTCGGGCTCGTGGTGGCGGCGACCCGTGGGCACGCGGCCGAGACCTTCGCCGTGATGCTCCTGGGTCTTCCCAATGTCGTCTGGCTCGCGTTCACGATCGGTCTCGGCGCCACCTGGAACGGGCGGGTGGACGGGCCCTTCGGGCTGCCGATGCCCCATGTGCTCGACGAGGTGCTGCGTACTCCGGACGTGTCCGAGCTCAACCTGGGCTCCCTCGCGGACTACGACGGCAGAATCTACTGGCTGGTGGCCGTCGACGCCGTCCTGCTGCTCGGGGCGGCCTTCCTGATGGCGGCCCGTTCACCGGCCCGGACGCGGGCCTGGCAGCACGCCGTCCACATGGCGGTCGCGCTGGCGCTGACCGTGCTCATGATCTGCCTGCTCGGCCGGATCTCGGCGAACTACGGCCTGTCGATCCTCGGTCTGGGTGACATCGGCGGAGGCCTGAAGGGGGAGCTCTTCCTGAAGCCCCAGGTGTGGGGCGCCCTCGGCCTGGCCTTGCTGTGGGGGCTGGTCACCGGATTCCTGGGCGCCCTTCTGGCCAAGGGAGTCCGGCGCAGGGGCGAGGTCGAGTCGGCGGGCTGACGGCTGACCGCCTGACCGCTGCGGTTCGGAACTCACGGCTCATGGCTCACAGCTGATTGCCGATTGCTCACGGCTCACGGCTGATTGCTGACGGTGGCGGCTCAGCGGCGGAACACCGGCCGGGCCCAGACCGGCGGCTGCGGCACGGGCCCCGGGCCGCCCGCCACGGCCTCGGCCTCGGCCTCGGCCCCTGTGCCCGAGCCGGTGCCGCTCCCGGTCACCGGGCCGCGTGCGGCGATCCGCAGCGCGCTGACGAAGGCCAGGCACGAGTCGTACCGGTCGTCGGGGCTCTTGGAGAGCGCCTTCGCGAGGACGGCGTCGACGGCCTCCGGGATGTCGGGACGCACGGAGGTCAGGGCCGGCGGTTGGTCGTACTGGTGGGCCCAGAGCAGCGCCATGTCGTCGTCGCGCTGGAAGGGCGGACGGCCGGCCATCGTCTCGTAGACCACACAGCCGAGGCTGTAGACGTCGCAGCGGCCGTCCACCGGCTTGCCGGAGATCTGTTCCGGCGCCACGTAGTCGAGGGTGCCCACGAACTGTCCGACGCTCGTGAACCCGGTCAGCGACAGGGACTTCTTGGTCAGTCCGAAGTCGGTGAGATAGACGTGTTCGGGGTGGTCGCTGTCGGTGCCCTGGGCCACCAGGATGTTGCCGGGCTTCACGTCCCGGTGCACCAGGCCGTGGTCGTGGGCCGCGTCGAGCGCGGAGGCGACCTGGATGCCGATCCGGCCGGCCACCGTGACCGTCAGCGGGCCCTCGCGGTCGAGGAGATGACGCAGGTCGCGCCCGGCGACGTACCGCATGGCGATGTAGAGGACGCCGTCCGTCTCGCCCGCCTCGAAGACGGGCACGATGTGCGGGTGGTCGATCGCGGCGGCGACCCGTGACTCGTGGGTGAAGCGGCCGCGGAAGGTGTCGTTGCGGGCGAGTTCCGGGGCGAGCAGCTTGAGGGCGACCGTTCGGTCCAGTCGCAGGTCCTTGGCCTGGTAGACGACGGCCATCCCGCCACGGCCGATCTCCCGCTCGATCCGGTAGCCCGCGATCTGCCGTCCGATCAGCTCGGAGGGCCGCCCCGAGAACGGACTGGTGTCCGGCCCGGACGTCTCGTCCATCAGCGGTCACCTCGCTCGTGCCGCGCGCCGCGCATCAGTCCTCACCCTTGTCGTCGCTGTCGAAGGTGACCAGGCGGGTGGGCTCGTGTCCACTGGGAGGCCCGTCGGGAGGTCCGTCGGGAGGTCCGTCGGAACGTCCGCCCGGGGCGGATTCCCGCACGATCCGCGTGGGCTCCGCCTGGCGTTCCTTCTTCCGGTCCGGCCCCTGCGCCCGGTCCGGGTCCTGCGCCCGTTCCGGCACGTTCGCCTCGTCCGGCGCAGTCGGCCGGTCCGGTCCTTGCGACCCGTCCGGCTCCTTCGGCCGATCGGGAACCCGCGTCCGGTCCCGCTCCGGGCCCCGGTCTCCCGACCGGTCCCGTTCCCGCGCCTCGTCCTGTTCCCGCGCCTCTTCCTGCTCCCTCGCCTCGTCCCGCTCCCGCGACAGGTCCTGTTCCTGAGGCTCGTGAGTCGTCTCGCGCCGCGCGGTCGACGGGGTGCGCTCGGCCGCGAAGGTGCTCAGCCGTGTTCCGTCGCAGTACACCCAGCGCTCGTGCTCGCCGTCGTACAGCCACATCGACTCGCCGTCGACGATCACGCCGATCCGGCTGCCCTGTGTCCGGGCCCGGAAGTTCTCGGCCTCCAGTCGCCCGGACGCCAGTTCCTCGGCCGCCCGGCGGTACTCGGTGAGTGCCTGGTCGACCCGGGCCAGCAGCGGGCGCGGATCGGCCGTGCGGGCGAGCGGGCGGGTCGCCGCCGGCGGTACCTGCGGTACGGCGATCAGCAGGCGGCCGTCGACCCACGCCGACCAGCCGTTCGCGCACACGACGCGCCCCCAGTCACCGAGCCGGTCGACGAGTTCGACCGGCAGCAGCGCGTCCAGGGGAACAGTGGGCCGCGACGGGTCCGGCGACTCCCACGCGGGCAGCCCGTCCTGCGGAACGACATGCGTCGGACGGAATCCGGGGCTCGTCATCGGCGGCTACTTCCGCATGACCGCGGGCTCGTGCCGTCGCAGCAGCCGGGCGACCAGCCAGCCGAAGACGACGCAGAGCACGACGAGCATGCCCATGTTGATCAGCCATGCGCTGGTCGAGTGCCGGAACATCGGGTCGCCGGTCAGTTCGCCGGGCACGATCCGGGCGAGACCGATGGTCCCGGCCATCGCGCCCAGGGCCCAGCGGGAGGGCACGAGCCAGGAGAGCTGTTCGAGGCCGGGCACGCCGTGCAGCTTCAGCAGGGCGCCGCAGAACACCACCTGGACGATGGCCAGCAGCACCAGCAGCGGCATCGTCACCTCCTCCTTGCGCACCACGGCGGAGACGAGGAGACCGAGCATCATCGCGGTGAAGGCCAGCAGGGCCACGGCCAGCGTGATCTCCAGGAGCGGTGGCATCAGGACGCCTTCGCCGCCGGGGGCGTTGAGGTTCACGCCGAACAGGCCCACGAGGGTGAGCACGACAGCCTGGAGCACGGTGATGGCGCCCAGGACCACGACCTTGGACATCAGGTACGCCGATCTGGACAGACCGACGGCCCGTTCTCGCTGGTAGATCGTCCGTTCCTTGACGAGTTCGCGCACGGCGTTCGCCGCGCCGGTCAGGACGCCGCCGACGCACAGGATGAGCAGCGCGTTCATCGCCGTCTCCTGGGTCAGCTTGCCGCCCGCCAGCGCCCGCGCCATCGCGCCCATCACGAACGGCAGGGCGATCATGATGGCGAGGAAGGTCCGGTCGGCCCCGAGCGCGGCGGCGTAGCGGCGGACCAGGGTGCCGAGCTGGGAGCCCCAGCTCTGGGCCTTCGGGGGCGGTCCGACGAGCGCTCCGGTGGCCGCGTCCGGCATCCTCGGCTGCGAGGTCGATTTGTCGATGTACTGACGGTGGAACGGCGAGTCCCGGTACTCCCCCGCCCAGTCCCGTTCCGTGTCGCGCTCGAAGGCCTCGAACGCCTCGGGCCACTGCCGGTAGCCGAAGAAGGCCAGGGTGTCGTCGGGCGGCCCGTAGTAGGCGACCTTGCCGCCGGGCGCGAGCACCAGGAGCCGGTCGCAGACGTCCAGGCTGAGCACGCTGTGGGTGACCACGATCACGGTACGGCCGTCGTCGGCGAGGCCGCGCAGCATGTGCATCACCGAGCGGTCCATGCCCGGGTCGAGTCCGGAGGTCGGTTCGTCCAGGAAGAGCAGGGACGGCTTGGTGAGCAGTTCAAGGGCCACACTGACGCGCTTGCGCTGTCCGCCCGACAGACTGTGGATGGGCTGGTCGACGCGTTGCTGCAGGCCCAGCTCGCCGATCACCTCGTCCACCCGCGCCAGGCGCTCCGCCTTCGCGGTGTCCTGCGGGAAGCGCAGTTCGGCGGCGTAGGTCAGTGCCCGGCGGACGGTGAGCTGGGCGTGCAGGATGTCGTCCTGCGGGACGAGGCCGATGCGCTGGCGCAGTTCGGCGTAGTCGCGATAGAGGTCACGGCCGTCGTAGAGCACCGTGCCGTGGTCGGCGGGCCGCTGCCCGGTGAGCGCGTTCAGCAGCGTGGACTTGCCGGCGCCGCTCGGACCGACGACGGCGAGCAGACATTTCTCGCCGACGGGAAAGGACACCTGGTCCAGCAGCGTCTTGCGGCCCCCGTCGACCTCGACGACGAGGTCCTGCACGTCGAGGGAGACCTCGCCGCTGTCGACGTACTCCTGGAGCTGGTCTCCGACGAGACAGAACGCGGAGTGCCCGATACCGACGATGTCACCCGGTGTGACCAGGGCCCGCTCGACGGGCTGCCCGTTGAGGAACGTGCCGTTGTGGCTGCCGAGGTCGACGATCTCGTACGTCCCGTCGGGCCGGGCCAGCAGTTCGGCGTGGTTCCGGGAGACGATCAGGTCGTCGATGACGAGGTCGTTGTCGGGGCCGCGGCCGATGCGCACGGTGCGGGAGGGCAGCGGCCGCACGGTGGTCGGCTGTCTGAACGTACTGGTGGCGGCCGGCATGGAGACGGCCGAGGGGCGCTCCGCGACGGGTGGCGGGCGGCTGACGAGGACGGCACGCGGGCCGTCGGCGGGACTGCCGAAGCGGATCACGCTGCCGGGTCCGACGCCCCATTCGTGGACGCGGCGGCCGTCGGCGTACGTGCCGTTCGTGCTGTTCTCGTCCTCGAGCGTCCAGTGATCCGCGTGGGGCCGCAGCACCGCGTGGTGCCACGAGACCCGGACGTCGTCGATCACGACATCGCACAGCGGATCGCGCCCGACGTGGTAATCGTGGTTCGGACTCATCACCGTCGAGCCCGCCTCGGTTTCGAGGACGAGCTCGGGTGCGGTTGCCGCGACAGGCCTCTCTGCCATGCCAGAATTCTAACGATTCGCACCCTTGCGCGCCTGATCAGCGCTCGGCGTCCGGGGCGCCCGGAGGCTCAGGCGGCGGAGATCCCCAGCACCGCGGCGGTGCGGTGCATGCGCAGCGCGTCCACCGATTCCGCGAGCAGTTCGTATTCGGTGGTGTCGTCGCTGGTGGAGACGCGGACGAGTTTGCCCGCGGCCAACTCCTCGGCGACCAGTTCTTGTTGCTCCGAGTCACCGCACCATGCGCGCAGCATCATGGGGACGTCGGGGACCCTGTCCCCCACCGGCGCGATCGAGTTGGGCGGAAAGGAGGGGTCCTCGGGCTGCGGGTCGAGTCTTTCCGCCATCCAGGCCGCGCGGTCCCGCATCCACCACAGGGCCAGCGCCAGGGTCGGCGCTCGATAGGTGCCGAGGGGTACGCCGACTCGCTGACCGCCGCACATGCCGTACGCGGTGACATGGCACAGGAATTCGTCGTGCACGATCTCCCCCATTGGCGTCGCTCGTCGCCGGGTCCGGCCTCACTTTCCCTGCGGCTCTCGGGCGTTGCTCCGTGCAATTGCACGGGCTTGGTTGAATTGCCCTACTGATTGAGTATCGCCACTACTGACACACTGTCACCATGTGAATCCAGCCAGTCTCTTGGCATATTCACCGCCGCGCGTGGCCGAAAGGGCATCGACAGCTTTTCCGGCTCCGGGACCGCCCCGCTCCCCGGCATTACCCGCGGGGTAATCGACGCTTCGCGCGGTGCCCGTCAGGGTGGGCGTATCGCGTCCCGGCAGCCGAACAGCCGCCCGGGACACGGACCTTGACCATGGATACGTTCCCCGATGGAGGCCGGTTCACCATGTCCGCGAACACCGAGCGCTACGAGACCGCCGTCACCCGCTACTTCGAGGCCTGGAACGCGAGCGGGCCGGACACGCCGGCGAAGGCGGTGGCCGCCGCCTGGGCCCCGGACGGCACCTACACCGACCCGCTCGCCGACGTCCGCGGGCACGAGGAGATCGCGGCCGTGATCGCCTCGGCGCACGAGCGGTTCCCCGGCTTCGTCCTCCGTCCGCTGGGCGCGGTGGACGGCCACCACGGCATCGCCCGCTTCGGCTGGGAACTGGTCGACGAGGCGGACGGCTCGGCGCCCGTCGCGGGCTTCGACGTGATCGTCCTGGACGGCGAGGGCCGGATCCGGAGCGTGCACGGATTCCTGGACCGCGTCCCGGCCTGACACGCGCCGAGGTCCCCGACGCGGCCACGCGTCGGGGACCTCGGTGTGCCGTCGGGGGCGCGCCGGGAGTCGAGGGCGCGCCGCACGTCGTAGGTGCTACGCCTTGACCAGCGCGTCGATCCGGGCGAGTTCGTCCTCGCGGAAGTCCAGGTTGCCGATGGCGGCGACGCTGTCCTCGAGCTGCCGCGGGCTGCTGGCGCCGACCAGGGCCGAGGTGACCCGGCCGCCGCGCAGCACCCAGGCCAGCGCGAGCTGGGCCAGCGACTGGCCGCGGGACTTGGCGATCTCGTCGAGGGTCCGCAGTCGGCCCACGAGATCCTCGGTGACCGTGTCCGCGCTCAGGAACGGACTGTCGCTCGCGGCCCGCGAGTCCTCCGGGATGCCGTCCAGGTAGCGGCCGGTCAGCAGGCCCTGCTCCAGCGGCGAGTAGGCGATGGAGCCCACCTGGAGTTCGTCGAGCGCGTCCAGCAGTCCCTCGTCCTCGGGCCGGCGGTCGAGCATCGAGTAGCGCGGCTGGTGGATGAGCAGCGGGGTACCCAGCTCGGCCAGGATCCTCGCGGCGTCACGGGTCTGCTCCGCCGAGTAGTTCGAGACGCCGACGTACAGCGCCTTGCCCTGCTGGACCGCCGAGTGCAGGGCGCCCATCGTCTCCTCGAGCGGGGTCTCCGGGTCGGGGCGGTGCGAGTAGAAGATGTCGACGTAGTCGAGACCCATCCGGCCCAGGCTCTGGTCGAGCGAGGACAGCAGGTACTTGCGCGAGCCCCATTCGCCGTACGGGCCCGGCCACATCAGATAGCCGGCCTTCGTGGAGATGACCAGCTCGTCGCGGTGGTGTCCGAAGTCCGCCTTCAGGGCGTCACCGAGGGCGGACTCGGCGGCGCCGGGCGGCGGGCCGTAGTTGTTCGCCAGGTCGAAGTGGGTGACGCCGAGGTCGAAGGCGCGGCGCAGGATCGCGCGCTGGACGTCCACGGGCCGGTCCGGGCCGAAGTTGTGCCACAGGCCGAGCGACAGCGCGGGGAGCTTCAGGCCGCTGCGTCCGGTACGCCGGTAGGGCATGTCCGCGTAACGATCGGGGTGCGGGGTGTACAACGCGTACTCCTGTGAGGCCGGGGAAACAGGCTCCCACTCTCGCGCGCCCGGTGGGCGCCGGTCCAACGGAAGGATCGGATGGCATTGAGCGATCCGGCTTCTCAATCGGTCGAGGCGCCCGCTGATCGGCGCCTACCCTTGCGTCTCATGGAACTCCGTCATCTTCAGCACTTCGTCGCCGTCGCCGAGGACCGGCACTTCACCCGGGCGGCGGAGCGGCTGATGGTGTCGCAGTCGGGTCTCTCCTCGTCGATCAGGGCGCTGGAGCGGGAGCTTCAGGCGCCGCTCTTCGTCCGTACGACCCGCCGGGTCACCCTCACGGAGGCCGGTCGCGCCCTGTTCGTCGAGGCGGAACGGATCCTCGCCCAGGTGCGGTCGGCGCACGACGCCGTGGCCGCCGTGCAGGGGGTGCTGCGCGGCACGCTGTCCCTCGGCACCGAACAGTGCATCGCCGGCGTGCACTGCGCCAGACTGCTCGCGGCGTTCCGGCGGCGTCATCCGGACGTGGAGATCCGGTTGCGCCAGGCGGGCTCCGAGGCGCTGGCGGAGGAGGTCGCGGCGGGCCGTCTCGACCTGGCCTTCGCGGTGCGGACCCGCGCCGACTCCGAGCATCTGCGGTCGGTGCCGCTGGCCAGTGAGCCGATGACCGTGCTCTGCCACCCGGAGCACCCGCTCGCCACCGCGGCCGTGGTCACGCCCGGGGAACTGGGCGAGGAGGCCTTCGTCGACTTCCACCCCGACTGGGGTCCGCGGCGCACCACCGACGCGGCGTTCACGGCGGCGGGAGTGCAGCGGACGGTGGCCCTGGAGGTCAACGACGTCCACAGCCTCCTGGAGCTCGTCCACGAGGGCCTCGGGATCGCCGTCGTACCACGCCACTTCGGTCACAAGCCGGAGGCCCGCGATCTCACCGCGCTGGCCTTCAAGGGCGCTTCTGAGGGGTCGTACGAGACGGTCGCGATGCTGCCGCCCGAGGAGGCCACGAGCCCGGCCGCACGGGCTCTGATGGCGCTGCTCGACACCTCGGAGGACGGGGCCTGAGCCGTCGCGGACCCGTGGTTCCCGAGGCAGGTGAGTGAGGCCCTGGCCCCGGATGCCGGGGGCGCGGTGCGGGATGCGGGGGCGGTTCGGGATGCCGGACGGAACCCGGTTCGGGATTCCGGTTCGGGACGCCGGGTCGGGCCGTTCCGGACGCAGGGACGGGCGCGATGCGCGATGGTGGTTCCATGCTTGCGAAGGACATCCTCAGCGACGGATTCGGCCGCATCCGGGAAGAAGTCCATGCCGCCGTCGGCGGCCTCGCGCCCGAGGTCCTCAACGCCCGCCCCGCCGAGACGGCGAACTCGATCTCCTGGCTGGTCTGGCACCTCACCCGGATCCAGGACGACCACGTCGCCGACGCGGCCGGGACGGAGCAGGTCTGGCTCACCGACGACTGGGCGAAGCGCTTCGGGCTCGACCTGCCACGGGGCGACACCGGGTACGGCCACACGTCCGCGAAGGTCGCCCGGGTCCGGGTGGAGTCGGGCGACCTGCTGCTCGGCTACTACGACGCGGTCCACGAACGGACCCTCGACTACATCGGCGGTCTGGCCGCGGACGACTTCGAGCGCGTCGTGGACGAACGCTGGGACCCGCCGGTCACGCTCGGCGTACGCCTGGTCAGCGTCCTGTCCGACGATCTCCAGCACGTCGGACAGGCCGCCTACGTCCGCGGGCTCATTCAGATGTCGTAACCGGGAAGGACGACGTCCTCGATGAGGGCGTTGCGCTCGTCGAAGGGGATGAACGCGCTCTTGAGGGCGTTCACCGTGACGGTGCGCAGGTCCTCCAGGCCCCAGCCCGCCTCCTCGACGAGCAGCGACATCTCCCGGGTCATCGTCGTCCCCGACACCAGACGGTTGTCGGTGTTGAGGGTGACTCGGAAGCCCAGGTCGCGCAGGGCGGTGATGGGGTGCTCGGCGATGGACTTCGCCGCGCCGGTCTGGAGGTTGGACGTCGGGCACATCTCCAGGGCGATGCGGCGGTCGCGCACCCAGCCGGCGAGGCGGCCGAGCTTGCCGTCCACGATGTCCTCGGTGATACGGACGCCGTGGCCGATGCGCTGGGCGCCGCAGACCTGGAGCGCCTGGTGGATGCTGGGCAGGCCGTGGGCCTCACCGGCGTGGATCGTGAACGGGACGTTCTCGCGGCGCAGGTGCTCGAAGGCGTCCAGGTGGTCGGCCGGCGGGAAGCCGTCCTCGGCGCCGGCGATGTCGAAGCCGACGACGCCGGCGTCCCGGAAAGCCACCGCGAGGTCGGCGGTCTCGCGGGTCCGGTCGAACATCCGCATGCCGCACAGCAGGGTGCCGACGCGCACCGGGGTGCCCGCCGCGGCGGCCTTGGCCATACCGGCGGCGAGACCCTCCTGCACGGCCTCGACGACCTCGGGCAGGGTCAGCCCGCCGTTGACCATGAGCTCGGGCGCGTAGCGCACCTCGCCGTAGACGACACCGTCCTCGGCGAGGTCGAGGACGTACTCCTCGGCCGTACGCAGCAGGCCTTCGCGGGACTGCATCACGGCGAGGGTGTGCTCGAAAGTGGCTATGTAGCGGACGAGGTCGCCGGAGTTGGCGGCCTCGTAGTACCAGGCGGCCAACTCCTGCGGGTCCGTGGTGGGCAGGGTGTGGCCGACGGTCTCCGCGAGCTCGACGAGGGTGGCCGGGCGGAGGCCGCCGTCGAGGTGGTCGTGCAGGACCGCCTTCGGCAGGCGGCGGATGGTGTCGATGTCGATGCGGGGCGCGGTCATGTGCGGTGTTCCTCGTGAGGTCGTTCGGAGCGGGAGGGAGCGGAAGTGCGTGGGGGTGCGGCAGCCCGCGCGAGGTGCGGGAGGCCGGGTCAGTCCGCGGGCTGGAGCAGGTCCCAGCGGTTGCCGTACAGGTCCTGGAAGACGACGACCGAGCCGTACGGCTCGTGGCGCGGCTCCTCCAGGAAGGTCACGCCCGCGGCGCGCATCCTGGCGTGGTCGCGGGCGAAGTCGTCGGTGTGGAGGAAGAAGCCGACCCGTCCGCCGGTCTGGTCGCCGATCCGGCCGCGCTGTGCCTCGTCCTTGGCACGGGCGAGCAGCAGCCCGGTTCCTCCGCCGTCCGTGCCCGGCTCGACCACGACCCAGCGGGAGCCGTCGGGCCGCGGGGTGTCCTCGACGAGGCGGAACCCGAGGGCTTCGGTGTAGTGGCGGATGGCCTCGTCGTAGTCGTCGACGACGAGGGTGACCAGGGCGATGCGTCTCATCGGGGCTCTCCAGGGTTATACGTAACACGTAGGGTACGGCATTCCCTGTCGTGCGCCAGAGGGGTCGCCGTGGGCGGTCAGCGAGGCCGCGTCTTCCGCCCGCCCGGCGGGGCGGCGCGGCACCGATCCCGCCGGGCGACGGAGCGCCGGGCGTCGCAGGCTGAGAGAACGGCGATCTTCACGGGTCGAACCGGGAACGATCCCGGCCGCCGTTCGTCTACAGTTATGTAGACGAATGCAGCGGGACATGTACGGGGCGGGGTGTCCTGCCTCGTGCGCGCCTGCCGAGGAAAGGGGCCACATCCATGTCCTCCGCCACGTGCGCCACGCCTGCGCCCGAGGCCGATGCCGTTTCGGCCCGGCCGTGAAGCGCGGGGGCACCGGTGCCGTCGCCGGGTCGGCCGCGGTGGGAAGCCTGGTCGCGTTCGTGCTGCTGACGCTGGTCGTGACCACGCACGAGGGTGCTCCCTTGTCCGGCGACAGCGAGCTCGCCTCGTGGTCGCTCGCGCACCGTCCGGAGATACCGCTCGCCCTGGCACGCGGCGTGACGTACACCGGCACAGGAGCCGTTCCGTACGTGCTGGTCGTCGTGGCCGGCCTTCTCTTCGGGCATACGGCGCGGCAGCGGGTCACCACCGTCACGGCGTGCGTGTGCGCTCTGGCCGCCGCGCAGACCGTGCGGTTCGCGGTGATGTCACTGATCGCCCGTCCCCGGCCCCCCGTGGAGAACTGGGCCACCCATGCCTCGGGCTGGTCGTTCCCCTCCGGTCACACCACGACCTCGGCCGTCGCGGGCGGCATCCTCGTCCTCGCGGTGCTGGCCCGCGCCCCACAGTCCAGGAGAGCGCTGGCCCTGCTCATCGGCTGCTGGGCCGTGCTGGTCGGTCTGTCCCGCGTCTACCTGGGCGTTCACTGGTTCTCCGACGTCGTGGGCGGCTGGCTGTTCGCCCTGTGCTGGCTCAGCCTGCTCGTGTACGTCGTGACGCGGTTCCTCCCCCACAGGTACGCGGCGCTGACGACGACGCCGGTCCGCGAGGACCCCACGGCGGACGGACCCGAAGACGGACCCCGGGAGCAGCGCGACGCCCCTCCTCACTCTGCTTCGTAGCTCGTAGCTCGTAGCGGAGCGAGTACACCCACGTCATGAGGCCCCCGCGAACCCTGTGGCCGTGGTCGGCGGAGTTGGCGGTCGTGATCAATACTTCGCGTCCCAACGCGGCGTTTCTGATCGCCTGCAGGGTGGCCGCGCTCGCCTGCGTCGTGGCAGCCGACACGGTGGACGCCGCGGGCGGACGGTGAGCGCCGAGGATCGCAGCCCAGGGTCCTTCAGTCGCGGAAGCAGCCGAAGTCTTCGTCGTTCCGGTTCTCGTACGACCTTCGTGATTCCTCCTGGCCCTCGCTGAAGACGACGCGTCCCGTGGCGAGTTGGCGCGGCTCGAACGTGAGGAAACCTGAAACGAGATCGTCCGACGTCATGTTGGTGCGCAGCGCGTAGGTGGAGGTGGGGTCCAACTCGACGGTCAGGGGGAGCCGAGTCGTGAAGCCTCGCGGGGCACTTCCGAGCTGTATGCGGTGGAGCGGGGTCCCGTCGGAGGTCTTGATGTGCCACAGCATCTGGCCCGGATCATCGACACTGCCGTCGTGATCCCACCGGTACAGGCCGACCTCGGTGATGCCGTCGTGCTCGGCGCCCGGGCACTCACGCCAGCCGATCACCGGACCGGAACTCCCGCTCTCGACGAAGAGTGGATCGAACTCCGCACCGCAACCGGTCAGCAGAAGCGCGAGAGCGATGACGCCGGTTGAACGCCCCCATTTCACCCTTCGGAGTTTACGAGGGAAGAGACGAGGCGATACCCCGGCAATTGTCTCGACCTGATACCAACAGGCCATGGCTTCCGAGTCCGTTCCGCTCGGAGCGGCGGCCCGTGGCCGGTGGTCGGTGACCCGTGGTCGGTGGTCGGTGGTCGGTGGCCCAAGTCCGGTGCTCGTAGCCGGTCCTCCGAAGCCGAGCCGTGCTCTCGCTATGCTCGGCCCATGACGTCACATGAGGCCGATGCCGCGTAGAGCCCCGGGTGGGCTTCGGGGCGGGACGTCCGGTCGGCGGAGCGATGCCGTGGTGAGTTCCTTGCTGATCAGTACGTGTCCCGGACCGCCGGAGTGCGTCGATGTGCACTCGTACCTCTTTGTCGATGGGCTCGACCTCGTGACGCGCAGCGACGGCAGCGCGCTCGGTCTGCACCCCCGGCGGCTCCTCCGGCCGGGCGGACCCCTCTACCCGTCGGACGCGCCTCGGCCTGTGCGGGTGGCGGATCGTGGCCAAGCCCCTGCGGACCCCGGCGGACTCACCATCACCGTGCGGCTCCAGGGCGAGACGGTCGTCTGGTCCGAGCTGATGTACCCGGACCGGGAACACGGGGTCGTCGAGGAGGTTCGATTCCATCTTGCGCAGTACCTCGGCGAGATCGAGCGAGTCCACGGAGCCTGGCGATGAACACCCCGCCGGGCCGGGTGGCCTCGCTGGACGCCATCGATGCCGTCGACCGGTCGGCCCTGCCCAATCCGACAGGGCATCACTGGGACGACCCGGAGGGCGTCGCTCAGGCGCTCCGGCTACTGGCGGCTGACCATCGAGGAGGCGGAGTTCCTGCCCGACGGCGGTCGGACCGCCCTCGCCTTCCTCGACGGCACGCCCTTCTCCCCACCGGCCGAGGCTGAAGTGCACACACCGGCAGCGGTGCTGTCCGCTGCGAACGTGTGGGTCGACGCCCTCACCGTGGACCCTTCGGGCGCCGCCGTCGTCCAATTCGGGGCAGCAACCTGCCAGCTCCTTCCGGGCTCCACTCTCTACTCCGCCGAATGCGGCCTCCGCGAGCACTGAACGAAGCGTCACGTGCTCACCGGCGGGTTGCGGGCGCGTCAGCGTCATTCGACGCCTGGAGGAAGTCCACGGATGCCGTCGTCCACCGGGGCACCGTCCGGGATCTCCAGAGGCAGGATTCCCCAGTTCCGGGCGATGGCCATGACGTGTTGCTCGTTGGGCATGGCGGCATGCCAGTCGTCCCATTCGGCATCGCTCCAGTTCTCCCGGCCCTCCTCCAGCCCCCTTTGCCCGACGCCGAGTTGGCACTCGATCTCGGTGGGCTCGCCGTGTCGCAGGGGCACGTCACCGGCGCAGCCGTTGTAGCAATAGGCCCGGACGACTCGGCCGGCTTCCACTCTCGCCCAGGCGTGGTACTCGCCGATGCGATCCGTGCTGAAGTACTGGAGTTCACCCAGGCACCGGCCGAGGGACCCGAGCCAGTCCAGCATGGCGGGACCGTCGCCGTCGCGTCCGTTGTCGAGGTGGATCCGGCCGTGGGCGAGCGTCCAGCCTTCCACGGGGGACGCCACGAACACGCCCCGCCTGTACGCCGCTTCCGTCCCCGCTTCCCAGTCCATCGCCACTCGCCCGACCAGTCCGAGCGCGTCGGCGACCGCCCCGCTGTCGACGCCGGGCACAGCGAGCCAGGACGTCTTGTACCCCATACCCATGACTGATCCCCTCTCCGGTCGGGAGGTGGATCCTGCCGCACGGCACTGACATCCGCCGTGGGGCGGCGCCCCCGTCGCCGCCCCCGTCGATGCCCCGTCGCGGCCGCCTACGGATACACGTATGCGTTCAGCGTGTTCACCGCGGAGGCGGGGTCGCCCAGGTCGTAGCGGTCGACAGCCAGGTAGTTGGGCTTCTTGCGGCCGGCCGGCTCGCAGAAGCGGCGCGCCCGGTCGGCGAGTTTGGTGTTGTCCGTGCCGGCGGTCCCCGAGATGGTGACGTCGCGGAAGTGGTTCATGACGAAGAGGGGACGGAACCCCGTCTCGGTGCGGGTGAGCGGGACATTCGTGCCCGCGTCGTACCAGCGGCTATAGCAGGACCAGTCGGAGGAGCCGAGGCCCGAGCCCATGGACCAGTAGTTCTCGACGGTCCACTCGCGCTGGTACATGACGCCGAAACTGTCCCGGGTCAGTCCGGCGGACTCGTCGGACGAACGGCTGTGGTCGGTAAAGACGAGCAGGCGGTGCCCGGCGGCGGTGAGATCGGCGAGCTTCGGCCAGCCGTGCTCGCGCACACCGGTCTGGTCGGGACGGTAGAGGACGTCGGACAGGCCGTTCACCCGGGCGAGTTCGGCACGCAGGACGCCCGGGTCGACGTAGTCCTCCAGGAACACGGTGACGAACTGATCGGGGTGCTGCTTGAGGAAGTCGACCATGCGCTGGAGGTCGACCCAGAGCGCGACCGGCCTGCTGACGAGGGTGCAACTGTTGTGACAGAGGATGGCCCCGTCGGGGGTTTGATGCAGGTCCAGCATGAAACCCCGTACGCCGTCGGCGAGTTGCTGATTGATGCCTCGCTTCTGATTGGGTACGAAGTTCACGAAGGGCGGGGCGAATCCGCCGTCCACCCCGTTCGCGTAGGCGTTGTGCGCGGTGAGGAACGTGACCTGGTCCAGGGTGCGTTGGTCCTGGGACGGCATCGACCGGGTCGTGGCCGCGACCGGGGTGAGGTACCAGGAAGCCAGGGCGCCCGGTGCTCCGACCGCAAGTTCGGCGGGGTAGTTGGCGCCCGAGGACTTGTCGGAGACGGTCAAGTAGCTGTTCGTTCCCGGGGCTTTGAGCGCGTACTGGTCGGTGCCGCTCGGCGTCACCTCCCAGGCGGCATCCGCGCTCGCACACGCGACGGTTCGGGCCTGGCCGCCCGAGCGGCCCAGGCAACTGCCCGCCGCGTCGGCGCTTTCGAGTACGAAGGAGGTCCCGCTCTGGCGCAGGGTCCACTGCTGGTGGTCCTCGTTGCCCTTGGGGTTGTGCTGGACGACCGCGCCCGCGCTGTCGGCGGCGTTCAGTCCTGTGACGGCGCTCTGTACGTAGAAGGCGCCCGCGGTGGGCACTTCGGCGGCGCCCGCGGGCGCGGGGGCGGCGACAACGGATCCCAGTACGGCGGTGGCGGCGAGCAGGGAGCGTCGGCTCGGTCTCATGGCACGTGATCCCTTCCTGTGGGGAGCATGAGCATGCCATGCAGACACGTCGGCGGGGCGGCGGCGGTACAGATCGCGTCAGTGACCGTGACCCCGGGCCGATGGCTTTCCGCGCACCCGCCGGGTGAGGTCAGCCGCCGCCGGCTCGCGTGCCGGGGTGCTCGATCCGCGTGACGAACGCGGTGATGTCGGCGACCACGCGCTCGGGCTGCTCCCAGTGGACGGAGTGCCCGGTCCCCGGGTAGGCGAGGAAGTCGGCGCCGTGGACGGCGTCCAGGATGGTCTGCTGGTCCTCGCGCGGCAGGAATTCGTCCTGTTCACCCCAGATGACGAGTGTGGGCACGAGGATGCCCCCGAGGGTCGCGCGGAGATCGGCGTCGAGGAGCCCGCGGGAGGTGTCCTTCCAGACGTGAGCGGGCACCTTCAGGTTCTCCTCCACCATGGTCTCGACGAACCCCCGGGCGATCGGGCGGGCCGCCGTGTCGGCCAGGAAGTCCTCGACGAACGCGCGGGGCACGGGATCGGCCAGGTCCTCCATGGCCGTCACCAGGCCGGTCACCGCCGGCTTGTCCGCGAGGGTGCCGGGGACGCCGAGCAGCACCAGCCCCGCGATGCGGTCGGGGTGGCTGCCCGCGACGATCCGGGCCGGTACACCGCCGCTGGACGCCCCGACCAGGACGGCCCGCGGAATGTCGACCGCGTCCAGGAAGGCCACCAGGTCGGCGGCGAAGTCATCGGGAGTGTAGCCCTCCGGGGGCCGGTCGGCATCGCCGTGCCCGCGCTGCGTGGGCGCGTATCCGTGCAGGGACGCCGGAAGGCGCCTCAGGAGGGGTTCGAAGGACCACCAGGAGTCCGCCAGACCGTGCACGAAGACGACCGGCGTACCACTGGGGTAGCCGGCTTCGGCGTACGGGAGGGCGAGGCCTTCCCGCACCCGCGCGGACTTCAGGGAGATCACGGTCACGGCACCCTGCCTCCTTCCGCCCTGCCACCGGGGCCCGGAACCCGGGAGCGCAGAGCGAGCGGCGATCACTTCCGACAGTACCGAGGGGAGACACGCGCCGCGCTGTGAACCGGCCCGCCCGCGCCGTTCGAATGAACCGGAGCACGCGCGGGCGTGCGCTGGTCCGCGGGAGTGAGGACCCCCTCCCGCTCCGTCGCAGAGAACGGTTAGTGTGTCCGTCGTACCGGACACGGGGTGCCCCATCCGAGGGCTGAGATCACACCCGTCGAACCTGAACCAGTTCATACTGGCGGAGGGATGTCTTCCATGCCATTGGCGCATGTTCCCGGCGGGCTGCCCGCCGACGGCCGGCCCGCTGTCTTCGACGGACGGATGCCGGCCGCACCCGGCGACCTCCGCGTGGAGGGGCACGGCATCGAGCCGGTCCCCGAGAGCAACCGGTACGGCGGGGCGGGACGCCTGTTCACCGTGTGGTTCGCCCCGAACCTGACGATGACGGGCGTGTTCACCGGCACGATCGGGATCGCGCTCGGCCTGGACTTCACCACCGCACTCGCCGCGGTCGTCCTCGGGACCGTGCTCGGCGCGCTGCCCACCGCCTACCTCAGCACCTGGGGCGGCCTCACCGGCACCGGCCAACTCCCGCTCGCGCGCCTCGCGTTCGGCCGGTCCGTGGTACTTCCCGGCACGCTCCAGTGGCTGTCCTCGGTCGCCTGGGACGCGTTGATCGGGCTGTTCGGCGGGGATGCGCTGGCGCGGCTGTGCGGCTGGCCGTTCTGGCTCGGCGTGCTGGTGATGATGGCGGCTCAGGGGGCTCTGGGCGTGCTCGGCTACGAAGCGATCCACCGTCTGCAGATCGTCATGACGTTCGTGCTCGCCGTGGCCTTCGCGGTGATCGCCTGGCGGATGCTCGACGGGGTCCACCCCGCGACGACCGGGTCCGCCACCGGCGCCGACCGCGTCGGCGCGTTCGTGCTCACCAGCACCATCGCGCTGAGCCTGTCGCTGTCCTGGGCGCCGTATGCCGGTGACTTCAGCCGCTACCTGCCGCGTACGACGTCCCGCCCGCGCATGTTCTGGTGCACCCTGCTCGGACTCGTCGCGTCCTTCGTCGCCGTGCAGGTCCTCGGGCTGTGGGGC
>NZ_JBSFZS010000074.1:0-42261 GCF_053600395.1 Streptomyces sp. NPDC005070
GCTGCGTATCACCTTGCGCCGGCCCGCACAAGCACGCCATCCAGCAGACGTTCTTCCTGTACGTCTACGAACCCGGCGCCGCCCGCCCTCGCGGCGGTCTGCGCGTGCGGCCGGTGCGCGGAGGTGAGACATCGGCGTCCTCGTACTGGATGCGTCGGGGGCGTGGAGCTCCCGCGGTTCCGCGACTCGGGCGTGTGCCGTCGCGGTGCCGGTCGAGAGAGCCGAAAAAATCGGCCCTGCGTCGCCCGTCGGCAACTGACAGTAGTCGCCAACGCATCATGTGCGGTGGGCTGTTGACAAACTCCCTCAGGTAGCGTCCCGCTCTGGTATGAGGCCTCGTACGACTGACCGATAACCCCGTCGGACACGCGTTCGCGCCGGGCCCTGGATCCGATCAGAGCTGGTCGGAAGCGGTCGCAAGCAAACAGCGAGGGCCGGGGAGCATCGCGCTCCCCGGCCCTCGCATCCGATCGGTGGATCAGCCCGCGGGCACCGTTTCGGGCTCCCCGGTGCCTTCCGTCGAGTCGTCGGCGATGTCACCCGGCGTATCGATCACGGCCTCCTCGACGGCCGGCCAGCCACCCTTCGGCGCACGCGCCACAGGGCGCCACCACGGCTCGGCGGGGACGGTCTCGGCGGTGGGTTCGAAGGGCTCTCCGGGGCGGGGCAGCGCGACGCGCGCTCCGACCGCGCGGCCGGCGGCCAGCGTGCCCTCGCCCGGGTCGGCCCAGGCGTGGGTCGCGAGATTGAACGTCCCCCAGTGGATCGGCAGCATCACTCCGGAGGGCACCCCGCCCTGGAGGTCCAGGTGGGAGCGCATCCCCTCCTGAGGCGTCATGTGGATGTCGGGCCAGAAGTCGCTGTACGCGCCGATCTGGATCATCGTGGCGTCGAACGGGCCGTGGGTGGCGCCGATGTCCTTGAAGCCCTGGAAGTAGCCGGTGTCGCCGCTGTGGTAGATCCGGTGCTCGTCCCCCTCGGCGACCCAGGAGGCCCACAGGGTGTGCTGGGTGTTGCGCAGGCCGCGCCCGCAGAAGTGGCGCGCCGGTGTCGCCGTCAGGGTGATCCCGCCGACCTTGGTCGACTCGTTCCAGTCCAGCTCGCGGATCCGCTCGGCCGCGATGCCCCAGTGCTCCAGGTGGGCCCCGACGCCCAGCGGCACGGCGAACACCGTGTCCGTGCCGCCCAGTGCCTTGATCGTGGGCATGTCGAGATGGTCGTAGTGGTCGTGCGAGATCACCACGACGTCGACCGGGCCGAGCGCCGCGAGCGGCAGCGGGACCGGGTGCAGTCGCTTGGGGCCGGCGAAGGCGAAGGGGGAACAGCGCTCGCCCCAGACCGGGTCGAACAGCACGCGGTGGCCGTCGATCTCGGCGAGGACGCTGGAGTGCCCCATCCAGGTGAGCCGCAGTCCGGTCGCGGCGGGCCTGGCCAGGTCGGCGAGTGTCGTCGCGTGCACGGGCACGGTGCCGGCCGGGGAGCGATGGGCGCGCTCCTCGCTGCGGAAGTAGACCTTCGCGAACTCCACCATCGAGCCGTCGGGGCGGGTCCGGGCGGTCTCCGGGTTCTGGAACACTCCGTCCGCGAAGTTCGGCGAGTTGCGGATGCGCCGCATGCGCGCACCAGCCGGATCCGCGCCGAAGGCGGCGGGCCGCAGCGCGCGAAGCCCGGAGCTCAGGGTACGGAAACCGGTCACGGATACCTCCAGATGGAGTCGGTCAGACTTTCATTATGGTCGTCGCCTCTGACAGCGCCGGGTCACCCGGTCACAACGCGATGTCCGTGGCCCTGGTTCCGTAGGTGCAACCCCGCCGCACCCCCGCTTCTTCCGCCCCGGCGAAGCGTTCTGGGCGCCGCCGTGCCCGCGGCGACGCCGGTCCCGCGCGTTGACACGACCCGGCACCCCTTCCGATACTGACTCATGATTCAGTAGAGGCCATGCGCCCCGGTGGCCCGGGAGCCGCGCCGGCCCGTCCACGTCTGGAGACACCGTGTCCCACCTCCCCGCCGAACCGGCCAGGGCCGAGGGCGCCTCGTACGCCGCCGGGCGCGCCGTCGCCGTCGCCGTCGAGCGGAGCGTGTGATGGGCGAGATGCTCACCGGCGGCGAGGCCCTCGTCCGCGCCCTGTCCGGACACGGCGTGACCCGCGCCTTCGGCATTCCCGGTACGCACAACCTGGAGATCTACCGCCACCTGTCCGCGTACGGCGTCCGGCACGTCCTGACGCGCCACGAACAGGGCGCCGGATACGCCGCCGACGGCTACGCGCGCGTGACCGGGCGTCCCGGTGTCGTGATCACCACGACCGGACCCGCCCTGCTGAACGCGGCGGCCGCCGTCGGCCAGGCCTACTCCGACAGCGTGCCCCTGCTCGTCGTCTCCCCCGGGATGCCCCTGCGCCACCCCCGGCTCGCGACCGGCCTGCTGCACGAGACGCGCAGTCAGACGGAGGCCCTGCGGGGCGTGGCCGCGTTCAGCCACCGCGTGTCCTCGGTCGCCGAGATCGACGCGGCGGTGGCACGCGCCTTCACCCTGTTCCGCACCGGCCGGCCGCGCCCCGCGCACATCGAGATCCCCCTCGATCTGCTGGAGGCCGCCGAGGAGACGGCTCCCGCGCGCATCGCCCCTCCCGTCCTTCCCCTCGCTCCGGCGCCCCTCGCCGTGGAGCGGGCCGCCGAGGCGCTGCGCGAGGCACGCCGTCCGGCGCTCGTGCTCGGCGGCGGAGCGCGCGGCGCTGCCGCCCCGGGCCTGGCCCTCGCCGAGAGGCTCGGCGCTCCCGTCCTGACCACGGCCAACGGCAAGGGCATCGTCGCGGAGACCCATCCGCTGGCCGTCGGCGTGTCGCTGCACAGCCCCGCGGTCCGGGACTGGCTCGCGGAGCGGGACGCCGTACTCGCCGTGGGCACCGAACTCGCCGAGTCCGATTTCTGGTCCGCGCCGCCCGCCCTGAACGGCACGCTGATCCGCGTGGACATCGACCCGGACCAGATGTACGCGGGTCCGGCCGCGGACGTCGCGGTCGTGGGCGACGCTCTGCCGTCCCTGACGGCGCTGCTCGCCGCTCTCGGGGAACCGGACGGTACGAGCCGGCACGCGCGCGTGCCCGGCGCCGTCGAGGGCCCCCGTGGCGAACGCCCGCACGCGCGCGTGCCCGACGAGGACCCCGCCCGGCGGGCGGCGGCACTGCGGGCCGCGCGGAACGCCGAGACCGCCGGGCGCGACGCCCGCTGGATCCCGTACCTGCGGGCGATCCGTTCCGTCCTCCCCGAAGACGCCGTGATCACCTCGGACAGCGCCCAGTGCTGCTACTACGGAGCGCTCCCCCACCTCTCGCTCGGCCCCGCGGGCCGCTATCTTCACCCGACCGGCTACGGCACCCTCGGCTACGCTCTGCCCGCGGCGATCGGAGCCAAGGCGGCGTGCCCCGGCCGCGAGGTCGTGGCACTCAGCGGGGACGGCGGCCTCCAGTTCACCGTGCAGGAACTGGCGACCGCGGTACAGCTCCGCCTCCCGCTGCCCGTCGTGGTCTTCGACAACGGCGGCTACGGGGAGATCCGCGACGAGATGGCCGCCCGGGGCGACACGCCCACGGCCGTCGACCTCGCTCCGGTCGACCTGCCCGCCCTGGCCCGCGCCTACGGAGGACAGGGCACGCACGCGTACACCCCGGACGAGCTGGGCGCCGCGCTCGCCGAGGCGCTGCGCACCCCCGGCCCCACCCTGATCGCCGTCCCCGAGGAGACCCGATGACCGCCGCCCCCCTGATGACGCTCACCTGGACGGACCATGTCACCGGCCGTCCGGGGTTCCTCGTCGTCGACCGGCTCGTGCGGGGCGTCTCAAGCGGCGGTCTGCGGATGCGGCCCGGCTGCACGCTGGAGGAGGTCACCGGGCTCGCCCGTGGCATGACCATGAAAGAGGCGCTGCACTACAACCCCGAGGGCCGGTACATCCCGCTGGGCGGGGCCAAGGGCGGGATCGACTGCGATCCCCAGGACCCGGCGGCGTACGGACTGCTGGTGCGCTATCTGCGCGCCATGCGGCCCTACATCGAGAGTTTCTGGACCACCGGCGAGGATCTCGGGCTCAGCCAGGACCTGGTCGACCGGGCCGCCGAGGAGGCGGGCCTCGTCTCGTCCATCCAGGCCGTGTACCCGCTGCTCGACGACGAGGCGGCGGCCCGGCGGCGGCTCGCGGACGCCTTCGCGGTCGAGGTGGACGGCATCGGCCTCGACGAACTGGTCGGCGGCTGCGGGGTCGCCGAGTCGGTGCTCGCCGCGCTGGACCGGGCCGGTACTCCGTACGCGGGAACGCGTGTCGCCGTGCAGGGGCTCGGCACCATGGGCGGGGCCACAGCGCGCTTCCTCGCGCGCGCGGGACTCGAGGTCGTGGCCGTCGCCGACGTCAAGGGAACCATCTCGAACCCGGACGGACTCGACGTCGAGGCGCTGCTCGCGGCGCGGGACGCGTACGGGACGGTCGACCGCGCGGTGCTGCGCCCGGCCGACCGCGAACTCCCCGGTGACGCCTGGCTGTCCGCCGATGCCGAGGTACTGGTGCCCGCCGCGGTCTCGTACGCGATCGACACGGCGAACCAGCGGGAGATCAAGGCCCGTTGGATCGTCGAGGCGGCCAACATGCCGGTCCTCGCGGACGCGGAGGAACTGCTCGCCGCGCGCGGGATCACCGTCCTGCCGGACGTCGTGGTCAACTCCGGTACGAACGCCTGGTGGTGGTGGACCCTGTTCGGCGACATCGGCGCGGACGCGGACGAGGCGTTCGCCCACACCCGGCGTTCCATGCGCGCCCTGATCGACCGGACGCTCGCGCGCGCGGAGGCCGACGGCACGACCCCGCGGGCCGCCGCCCACGCCATCGTCACCGACCGGCTCCCGGTCATCGCGGAGCGGTTCGGCTGGTACCGCTGAGAACCCGTCACGACGAGCCGCACGCGCGCGTGACGTGTGCCGACGAGGATCGTGACGCGTGCCTACTGTGTAGGGTTGCCGCGTGGCGAGAGTCCGGTTGAGTGTGGCGGAGCGGCGTGAGGAGTTGCTGCGGGCCGCCGTCGAACAGATCGAGGCGCGGGGCGTCGCGGCGGTACGGATCGCCGACGTGGCCTCGGCCCTCGGCGTGAGCAACGCGCTGGTGCTGTACCACTTCTCGACGAAGGAGAAGCTGGTCGCCGCCGCGTTCACCCACGCCGCCGAGGACGACCTCGCCCATCTGCGCAAGCTGCTCGGCCGTCGCACGACGGCGCTGCGCCGCCTTCGTGCCGCCGTGCGCTGGTACGCCCCGACCGGGCAGGCCAAGGGCTGGCGTCTGTGGATCGAGGGCTGGGCGGTCGCCCTGCGGGAGCCCGCGCTGTGTGAGGTCACCCGCGGCCTCGACCGGCAGTGGAAGGCCGCCATGACCGAGGTGATCGCGGAGGGTGTGGCAGCCGGTGAGTTCCGCTGCCCGGACCCCGCGAGCGCGGTCCTCAGACTCACGGCGCTGCTGGACGGCCTGGCGGTCCAGATGACCTCGTACTCCGGAGCGGTGTCGCGGGCACGCACCCAGGAATGGGCCGACGAGGCCCTCGCCCGCGAACTGGGCCTGGAACGCACGGCGTTGATGGCAGCGGTGCGCTGAGCCTCGCGCGGGGGCGGGACAGAGGCGGGGCGCGGTGACGTACCCCTCACCCGACCCGGCCTCGGCCTGGCCCCGGGTACCCGGCCTGGCCTCGGGTCACGGCCCGCGGATCCGGACCCCGACGTGGCTGAGGCTGAGCACGATAGGTGTGGTATTTGCAGGACAACTGTCGTCGCCCTGACTCCGGCATGCATGTCGCTGGGACCTGTCCGGCAGATCGGATACTGCCGGACAGGCCCCGGGCCGGAAGGACTCAACGCTTGAGCATGAAGGTGAAGTCGCCCGAGAGCTTGCCGCTCAGGTGGACTGTCGACACGAGGTTCCCCTCGGCGAGCAGCCTCTCGACCTAGGCTCGCGAAGAACCGAAACCTTCGGCGCTCAGACGCACCGGTCGCACAGGTATCCCCGCCGCAAAGCGGACCGAGACCAGGCCAACCCCGGCACAGGCGCCCACCGGCCGCGGTGCGCCCGGTGGGGCGGCGGACCGTACGGCGACTGCCAGGCCGGCCGCTCGGTTCGACCCGAGCCGCCCACGTCACGGCGCCGTACGACCGGGCCTTGGAGCAGCTCGGCTGCCAGGCCAGGGTCGTTGCCGTGCAGCAGGTTCAGGACCTCGGGCCGTACGGAACGCACGTTCATCCGCTCCAGGACAGTGACCTTGATGGCGTCCCCGCACCCAGTGCACAGCGCGAGGAGCCAGGCGTCGAGGAGCTCGCGGTTCGCGTCGACGCTGAATTGGCCGTTCGCCCGGAAGCGCCCAGAAGCGCACGTGTGGCAACGGCGGAGAACTATCGACAGGCAGGTGGGCACGACCACCCAGTTTTTGGACACAGAAATACACCGGTTCCAGTGAGAAGACCGCAGCGAAAAGGAGCGCGGCGCACATGCGCGACGCGCGACGGATCAGCGCTCGGGGGGGGTCTCACTTGGTGTACAACGGCACGTCCTTGGCAGGGCGACTGCGGGCGGGAGAACGGTAACGGCACTCGAGAGTACGGTTCCACGGATTTTCGGGGCGATCGGCGATACCTCGTGGCGGGCGCCCGCACCACCCTCGACCCACCGGGCATGCCCTAGTGGCGCCGGCCCGCAGCAGAACCACGAAGGTCGACTCGCCCTCCAGGCCGCGAAGAACTGCGGCAGCGCCGACCAGGCCTCCCAGCGGATCAACGTCGATGACGTCCGCGACGCCCGCCTGGGGGCCGAAGCGGCCGTCGGCCGCGGTCACTTCGTCGCCGCGACAGGTCCGAAGGTGATGCCGGGAGATGAGGGAGCAGGCGAGTTCGGCCACGCAAGCCGGGAAGGCCCACTGAGGCAGCAGCAGCCCGTGAGGGATCCCACAAGCCGCTCGACCGCTGGCGCGAGGACGCCAGGGGAGTTATCGTCGAGAAGTAGAACGACCGGTCTTCCTACCTCTTGAGGGGTGGTTTCTCGGCCTTCCGGGCGGGACCGCCAACCAGGCAGGCAACTGCCTGTGGGTCCCGGTGCACGTCGAACAGAGATGAAAGCTCCATGAAGCCAATCCGCGCCCTGGCTTGCCCGGGGTCCAACTGGCGGCCGATATTTCGCGCGGCCTCGATGGGGTCAGCCTCCCGATCGGATCAGGCGGACCGCGTCCAGCAGGGTCTTGTGGGCGGCCGTCGAGTCGTCCAGGTAGCCGGCCGCCATCGCTCCGTCGTACAGCATCAGCAGGGCGCCCGCGGCCGACTTGGCGTCGGTGTGGCCGAGCCGGGTGAGCAGTTCCTGGAAGAGGGTGCGAATCCAGTCCCGGTGAGATGTCACCAGGCCGCGGACCGGATGGGTGGCGTCCGGGTACTCGGCGGCGGCGTTCATGAACGGCGATCCCCGAAAGTCACGCTCGCGGGCGTGCTCGGCGATCGCCTCGAAGATCAGGTCGATCGCTTCCGCGGGCGGGTGCGCGGCGGCCAGTGGTTCGGCCACGTCCTTGTAATAGGCGTCCTTGGTCAGCAGATAAGCCACGACCAGGTCGTCCTTGGCGGCGAAGTGCCGGTAGAAGGTCGCCTTCGTCACCCCGGCCTCGGCGATCAGCCGCTCCACACCGATCGCGCGTACGCCCTCGTAGTAGAACAGCCGCGACGCAGCCCTGACCAGGCGTTCGCGAGGCGGCAGGTCTCCCTCGATCGTGCTCCGCTGATGCTTGGCGTCGGTGGTCTTCTGCTCAGTGCTGCTCACCTCCCCATTGTGCCCTCGGCCTGCCTTGAGCGGCCTCCACCCCTGTACGGCCCTCGTCGGCAGGGCTGTCTTCCCTCTATCCCGTACGGCCCCGAGCAACGTGGCCGTTCATCGAAAGGCTTGAACCATGACTCGTCGTCTTGAAGGAACCGTCGCTCTGGTCACCGGAGCGTCCAGCGGCATCGGCCGCGCCACCGCGCTGGAGCTCGCCCGCGAGGGAGCCTCCGTGGCCCTGGTCGGACGGCGCGAGGACCGGCTCACCGGCCTCGCCGCGGAAATCTCCGAGGAGGACGGGAAGGCTCTGGTCGTGCCCGCTGACATCACCACCGCCCAGGCCGCCTCGGAAGCGGTCGAGCGGACCGTCGAGGGCCTTGACCGCCTGGACATCCTGGTCAACAACGCCGGCCTCATGCTCCTCGGGCCCACCCCCGGCGCGGACCTGAACGACTGGCAGCGCATGATCGACATCAACCTCATGGGCCTGATGTACACCACCCACGCGGCCGTCCCCCACCTGGTCAAGGCCGCCGCCGACGCACCGCGCCAGGTTGCCGACATCATCAACATCAGCTCGCTGAACGGCCGCACCGCCTTCGCCATGTCCGCCGTGTACAGCGCCACCAAGTTCGGCGTCGGAGGCTTCAGTGAGGCACTGCGCCAGGAACTGGGACGCCAGCACGTCCGCGTGTCAGTCGTCGAGCCGGGCAGCGTCGACACCGAACTGCGCACCCACAACTCGGAAGTCGTCCAGCAGCTGATCGTCGCCGGCCTGGGCGACATCGAGCGGCTGCAGAGCCAGGACATCGCCGACGCCATCGGCTACATCGCCACCCGCCCCCGGCACGTCGCCGTCAACGAGATGCTCGTACGCCCCACCGAACAGGGCTGAACACCATCCCCGTGGGCAACCCCGGGGCAGGCAAGGAGGCGTGATGGCGGCCCACACCCCTCTCACGCCAGCCGACACCGTCGTCCGTGTCTGCCTGCGGCCGGCCGCTGCCCTTGCGCTCGGAGACGGCCTGCAGCAACTGGCGCAGGGAAGCCCGGCGGGAGGCTTCCTCACCTCCGCCTTCCGGAACTCGTCCTCCCGATCGTCATCGTCTGGACGCACACCACCGCGCCGACCTGCGGGGAACATCCGAGGTCATCCACGCAGGTGGCGGCATCGTCACCTCGGTCTGCCATGGCGCCTGCGCCCTCATCAACCTCCGTGATGCCGACGGGAATCCGCACGTACGGATCCGCACCGTCACCGGCTTCGCGACGGTCGAGGAAAAACTGGCCGGCGTGAAGAGCAGGGTGCCGTTCCTGCTGGAGGACGAATTGCGCGCGAAGGGAGCCGAATACGTGCGCTCCACCGTCCCGATGACGCCGCACGCCGTGCGCGACGGCCGCCTGATCACGGGCCAGAACCCGGTGTCCACCAAAGCCGTCAGCGACTTGATTCTCGCCGCCCTGGCCGAGAGAGCGAGTAACAAGTACGGAGACCTCCGGCGCCCCGCCCGATCAACCCGGCCCGGCAGCGCGCCCGTCCTCAACCAAATCGAGCTGCACCCGTAGTCCCCTCAGGTCGAGAGCATGACGGCTGCCCCCGAACTGACATCGCAGTACGCCGCCCAAGTGGCCAACGACCCCGAACGCAATAGCAAGGAGCAGAAACGCATCATGGACGACACGCTGCTGGAACGGCTCGGCGCCGGCAAGTACCTGCTCGTCACCAGCTACCGCAAGAACGGCACCCCGGTCACCTCACCGGTGTGGGTGGTGCGCGACGGTGACACGCTGGGCGTGCGGACCCCCGCCGACTCCTGGAAGGTCAAGCGGATCCGGGCACGCGGCGACATCCTCGTCGGCCCCTGCGACCTACGCGGCAACCCGACGGGTGACCAGATCCCGGCCACCGCCGAGATCGCCGACAAGGCAACCGGCGCCCGCTACCGCTCACTCATCGCCCGCAAGTACGGCATCCTCGGCCGCCTCATGATTCTCGACAGCCGGCTGCGCCGGGGAGCGGACGGGACGCTGGGCATCCGCGTGCGGCTCACCCCGTAACGGGTGACGCAGCGTCAACTCCGGGCCCGGCATGGCTCGCCGAGGAGCTGGAAGACCGGCTCACCGTGGACGGGTCCCTGACAGCGATCCGCAGAGGGTGAGAGATCCATGGCCGGGCGTCGAAGGTAGGTGCTGAGAGCGAGATCGACGCCGCGTAGCTGCTGGACGAGTGGGTCCAAGCACGCTTGTGCATCGTGTGCGTCTGGGGCTCCGAGGAGTTGCAAGGCGATGTCCAAGGCAGTCCCAGCGGCCAGGGATTCCATGAGCGGCGCAGTGTAGGGCTTGGAGGTCTTCTTCTTGCCCGGAGTGTTGAGCAGGGGCTGGGCTTGTGCAGCACGAGAGGCGTACTCCGCGTCGAGGACAGCAGCCGGACAGGCGGTGCCGGCGTACTCCCGGGCGATGGGCCAGGACCGGAAGGTCATGGCGACTATGGCCCGTACGTCGGCAAAGTAATGCGCGACGGGGACCGGCGAACCAGCGCTCGTCGCAGACTTGGGACCGCCTGCAGCGAGCAGATCCATGACCTGTCGTTGGACTTGCAAGAGCACCGTCATGGTCGCCGCATCGGGTTCCTCGGGAACCGAATCCATCCGGGTCAGGTCGGCTCCGCAGGCGGCTCCTCCCTGGCGCCTTGATGTCGGGCGCGTGACGAAACGGCACTGCCATGGGTGGAGCGTGTCGCCTGACAGGCGCGCGACGGCGTTTGCCGAGCGGGCGAACCGGGCCGGCATTCCGCAGCCGGGGCATCGGTGTGGGAGAAGGCTCCGGTGCCGGGGGCAGAGGAAGAAGGATGCGAATCTGACGACAGGTGTCGTGCTCAGAGCCTCAAGAAGCACCAGGTCGGCATGGTGGGGTGACGACACCTACCCTGCTCAGTCTCACTGGCCCTGGCCCCGGCCCGGCCCCGAACGCCGGCCCGGCTCTTCCCGCATACCGTGCCTCACCCGGCCCCCATGCCCCGTCCAAGGCGACGGCGATCGTCCCGGATCCTGTCGAGCCGAGTGGCGCCCCTCAACAGCATGGGCTGACACAGCCGCGGCGACGGCACGCGGCCCCGGCCGGTCGGACGGTCCCAGCCGGGCCTGCCAGCCAGCTCGATCCCGCCGGCCGAGCCGGTCCCGCCCGGTCAAGCCGATGCCGCCACCGAAGCCGGTCCCGTTGGCCGAGCCGGTCCCGGCCGGCCAGGCCGGGCTCGCCGCCGAAGTCGGTGACGCCCGTCGAACCGGGCCCGTCGGCAGGGCCGGCAGCGGCTCAGGCCACCGACTCGATGCGCAGCTTGATGTCGTCCGGGGACAGGGCTCCCTTGGCCGAGACGTGATCGCCCGAGGACTCCCCGCGCAGCCGCCGTCCGATCCACGGGACCAGATACTCGCGCGCCCACTGGATGTTGTCGCGGCGCACCTCCAGCGTGCCGCGCGGCGGGAGGGGCGGCCAGGGCTGGTCGGGGTCGGCCGGGACCTCGAGGCCGAGTACCTGGCCGGCACGGAGCGCCACCCGGGTGTGTCCCTCGGGCGAGAGGTGCAGCCGGTCGCCGTCCCAGGCCCGGCGGTCCTGGACCGTCTTCAGGGACCAGAGGTCGAGCACGGGACAGCCGTAGCGGTCCGCGATGGCCCGCACATGTCCGTTGTAGGTGGCGATCTTGCCGCGCAGATGCTTGAGCACGGGAACGCCACGGGTGTCGAAGCCGGTCGTCACCATGACGGTGCTGACCGCGGAGGTGAGGTCGGCGATCGCGCGCTCGAAGCGCTCCGCGACCTCGTCGGGATCGGTGCCGGGGCGGATGATGTCGTTGCCGCCGGCGCAGAACGAGACCAGGTCCGGAGCGAGTTCCTTCGCCCTCTGGAGCTGGGACTCGACGATCTGGTCGAGCAGTTTGCCGCGCACGGCGAGATTGGTGTAGTCGAAATCGCCTTCGGGCCTGCGGTCCGCGAGAAGTACCGCGAACCGGTCGGCCCAGCCGACGAAGGCTCCATCGGGCCCAGGGTCGCCGACGCCCTCGGTGAAGCTGTCCCCCACCGCCACGTACGACCCGATCACTGATCTGTTGTCACTCTTCGAATCGTCTGCCACATCAAGCATGATTCACCTTTTGATGTGAGCTACGCGACCGTAGGGAGGGGTTGACGGGCGGTGAGATAAGCCACTCGCCAAGCATTGGTCAACTCTGGAATAAGGCCCGCGTCAAGGATGTTGAGGCAGCGATCGCCCCGAGGTCGCGTCACGGGAACACCGAAGGCCGGACCCAGGGGATCATGGGGTCCGGCCTTCGGAGATCTTCCTGACCGTCAGGAGCAGGAGGAGGAGGGGCGTCAGCCCACGGCGACACCGTGCGAGCGCAGGTACGCGACCGGGTCGATGTCGGAGCCGTAGTCCGGCGTGGTGCGGATCTCGAAGTGCAGGTGCGGTCCGGTCACGTTGCCGGTCGCGCCGGAGAGGCCTATCTGCTGCCCCTCGGTCACGGTCTGCCCGGCCGAGACGGACAGCGACGACATGTGGGCGTACTGGGAGTACTTGCCGTCGGCGTGCTGGATGACGACCTGGTTGCCGTAGGCGCCGCCCCAGCCCGCGGAGACGACGGTGCCCGCCGCGATGGACTTGAGCGTGGTGCCGGTCGGGACCACGAAGTCCACGCCCGTGTGGTAGCCGCTGGACCACATGCTGCCCGCCACCTTGTAACCGGTGCCGATGCTGCTGCTGTCGACCGGCAGGGTGTAGCCGGAGGAGCTGTTGGTGGAAGCCGTGGCGGACGGGGCCGTGTCGGCGGCCGGGGTCGCCTGCGCGGACTTCGCCGCGGTGGCCGTCCGCGTGGCCGACTGCGTCGCCGAGTGGGCGGCGGAGGCGGCCTTCTTGCCGAGCGACAGCTTCAGACCGGGGTGGATCAGCGACGGGTCGCTGCCGATCGCGGAGCGGTTGTCCGCGTAGATCTTCTTCCAGCCGCCGCCGACGTTCTGCTCGTCGGCGATCTTCGAGAGGTAGTCGCCGCGCTTCACCGCGTACGTCTTGACCGTGGCGGACTTGGCGGACTTCTCGGCGGGGGCGGCGGTCGCGGCCTTCTCGACATGCTGCGCGACAGGGGTGGCCGGGGTCGCGGCCTGGGCGCCCGTGGCTCCCATCAGGGGCAGCGCGAGTGCGGCGCCACCGGTTCCGGCCACGGCTATCGAGCGGGTGAAACGGAGGGACTTGGGACGGCGGTGCTTACCCTTCGCGGGCATGACGAATTCCTCTCCGGCGCCTGCGGGGTGAGCTGTCGGGTGCGGGCTGGAGATGCCCGGCCGCTGCTGTGCGGCTGTACCCCTAGCCTGTTCCGGAGACCGGACCAGGCACGGAACCTGTGGGTCCCCCGCTCCTGCCGTGTACGGGTGAGTGTGCGGATTCCGGGCGGCGGCAGGATTGGGCGTCCGTCCGGATTGAGGCAGAACGTAAGCGAGATGAGAGCGCGTCGACAACTATGGGCGGTTTCTGTGCGCTCGTCTTTCTTGATCCATGCGGAAATCGCCGTCACCCTCCGTGGAGTGACGATCTTCCGGACCTCTCAACCCACCCGTAAAACCTCGCGGGTTGAGAAATGAGGACGGCAACGCATCGTCACGAATATGACGCTCCTCACGCGACTCGCCCCAGGGCGCCCTATTCCAGGGCCAGTTGTAACGAAGGCGCTTATTCGGACAGAACGGTCAGATGCGACGTCGACGGATATCCAGTACATCCGGACCTCTATGCGAGGCGGCGCACAAAACGGCACACTCGCAATGCCGCATTTCACCTCAATTGCCCCGCGAGTCCCGCGCGGCGCGAAGGACGTGACCGACCCGACGGCCGGCCCCGCACGCGCATCGAACTGGCGTTCGATCCAGCGACTGTGGAGCGCCGCTTCCAGGGCTTTCAGTACGGGAGAAGGCCGCCTGTGGACAACTCATTGCCCGAGGAACCTATGTCGTATCGTCGACAGCGCAAGCCGGTACAACTGCCGACGAGCGGCGCCGAGTCCAGCCCGGTGACGCCGGCGGCCGAATGGGAGGAGCCCCCGTGACGCAGCAGGTCCCGTCGACCGAGCCCGAGCTCGGCGGAGTGCGGAACTTCCGCGACGTGGGCGGACTGCCCGCCGCGGACGGCCGGCGCGTGCGCTACGGGCGGCTGTTCCGCAGCGGCCACCTCGCGCACGCCACGGAGGAGGACGCCGCGTTCCTCGCCTCCCTGGGTCTCCACACGATCTTCGACTTCCGCAACGCCGCGGACCAGAAGCTGGAGGGCCCGGACGTCGAGCTGCCGGGCGTACTGAACGTGAACCTCCCGCTGAGCGACCCGGCGGACGGCAGCGAGTTCTGGAAGATGGTCCGCGACGGCGACATCGACCAGCTTCGCGGGCTCCTCGGCGACGGCAAGGCCGCGAACCGGATGATCAACTCGTACCGCACCATCATCAGCGAGCGCACGGCCGAGCACGCCCAGGTGCTGCACGCCCTGGCCGACGACAGCGTGCCCGCGCTGATGCACTGCGCGGCGGGCAAGGACCGCGCCGGGCTGTCCATCGCTGTCACCCTGCTGGCCCTCGGCGTCGAGCGCGAGGCGATCGTGACCGACTACCTGGAGTCGAACGCCGCGCACCGCCGTTACAAGGTCCACCGCAACGGCTCCTCGGCCGGCGCCTACTCCCCCGAGGTCATGGAACTGCTCAGCCCGCTGTTCGACGCGCGCGCCGAGTACCTGACAGCCGCCTTCGAGACGATCGAGGAGAAGTGGGGCAGCGTCGAGGCCTATCTGGAACAGGGGCTGGGGCTCACGCCGGAGCTCCGGGAGCGCCTGCGCGCGCGGCTCCTGGACTGAGCCGGAGCCGCCCTCCCCGGCCGGGGCCCTACTGGTTCTGCGCGCCCAGCGTGAAGAGCAGGTAGATGAAGGCCGCGAACAGGTGGCCGACGGCGACGTAGATGATCAGCCGCACCCAGAGGGCGCGCGGGAACTTGTCCTCCATGGACCGGCGGGGTTCTGTGGGTTCGGTCATGATGTCTCTCCCGGGGTGGGGTGGCCGGTCGCCGGGCCGAGGCACAGCGCGGCGACGGGGCTCTGCAGCAGGGTGTGTACGAAGAGGAGATCGGCTCCGTCGCGCTCGGCGGCGGCGATGCGGTGCGGGGTCAGCGAGTCGAAGTGGGCGCTGTCTCCCGGAGCGAGGACGTGCGTGGTGTCCCCGAGGCGCAGACTGAGCCGCCCCTTGAGGACGTACAGCCACTCCTCGCCCGGGTGGACGCGCACGATGTCACCCTGGGAACCGTAGGGGACGTGCACCCGCAGGGCCTGCATGGCCCGGCCCGCGGAGCCCGCCTGCCAGTAGGTCCAGCCGCCCGCCGGGGCCGGTTCCATGTCGGCGGCCCGTACGACCGCGTCACGGTCGGGGACCACCTCGCCGAGCAGTTCGGAAACCGTCGTACCGTAGACACGGGCCAGCGTGAGCAGCATCGGCAGCGAGGGCTGGCGCTGCCCCGTCTCCAGCCGGGACAGATGGGCGGGCGAGAGACCGGCGGCGCGGGCGGCGCCCTCCAGCGTGAGGGAGGCACCGCGGCGCAGGGCGCGGAGCCGGGGCGCCACGGCGTGCAGCTCGGCGGACGGCTCTTCGACCGCCCCTGGATCGGCAGGGTTCATGGAACCATTGAGCCAAACAATTACCTCTGGGGCAATTCTCTTGCCCCAGAGGCAAAGAACCTCGCCGGACCCGGGCCAGTCGCCCGACCACACCCGCGCCGCCGTCCGCACCCACGCCGCCGCGCCGTCCGCACCCACGCGGCCGTGCCGGTCACACTCGCCCCGCCCACGGCGGACCGCCGGTCCGGCCGGGTCTCAGCGGTTCGCCACCGCCTGCTTCACCAGTGTCTTCCCGAAGTCCCACATCAGCCCGCCGCCGTTGTGCGCGTCCTCCATCACCGCGGTGAAGGCCTCCACGAAGCGGTCGACATCCCTTTCGTCGATGACCAGCGGCGGGATCAGTTTGATCACCTCCAGGTGGTCGCCGGAGACCTGGGTGAGGATGCGGTGCCGCTGGAGCAGCGGCACGACGACCATCTGCGCGAACAGCCCCTTGCGCGCGGCCTGCAGCATGGTCCAGCGGCTGCGCAGCTTGAGCGACGCGGGCCGCCCGAACTCGATGCCGATCATCAGACCCCGCCCGCGCACCTCGCTGAGCAGTTCGTAGCGGTCGACCAGGGCCGCCAGCCGGGACTTCAGCAGCTCTCCGGTGACGCGCGCGTTCGCGACGATCTGTTCGTTCTCCATCACGGAGAGCACCGCGAGACCCGCCGCCATGGCCTGCGCGTTGGAGCCGAAGCTCGCGGAGTGCACGAGGACCCGGTCCATGGAGGAGTAGACCTTCTTGAAGATCCAGTCCTTGCCGAGGGTCGCGCCCACCGGCACGTAGCCGCCGGAGAGCGCCTTGGCGACACACACCAGGTCCGGTTCGACCCCCTCCTCGTGCTGGTAGGCGTAGAAGTCCCCGGTCCGGCCGAGGCCGGTCTGCACCTCGTCCGCGATGAGCAGCGCCTTGTGCCGGTGCAGCAGTTCCTGGGCGGCGCGCAGATATCCCGGCGGGGACGCGTGGACGCCCTTGCCCTGGATCGGCTCCACGATGAGCGCGGCGACGTCGCCCTTCTTCAGCTCCCTGGCCAGGGCGTCGAGATCGCCGAGCGGAACGGCTGTGTCGGGCAGCAGCGGCGCGAAGCCGTCGCGGAAGCCGTCCTCGCCGTTCACCGACAGGGAACCGGTGGTCAGCCCGTGGAAGGCGTGCGCGCAGTACAGGATCCTCGGCCTGCCGGTCGCGTACCGGGCGAACTTCAGCGCGGTCTCGACGGCCTCCGTACCGCTGTTGCCGAAGAACACCCGGTCCAGGTGCGGGCTGTGGGTGAGCAGCCGCTCCGCGAGCAGGCCCGGCAGCGGCTGGCAGTCGAAGCGGGTGAGGTCGGCGAGCGAGGCGTCGAGGACGTCGTGGAGCGCCTGCCGGACGACGGGGTGATGGCGGCCGAGGCCCATCACCCCGAAGCCGGCGAGCATGTCGAGGTAGTCGTCGCCTTCGGCGTCCCAGAAGTGCGCGCCCTCGGCCCGTTCGTAGACCTTGTCGAAGCCGATGGTGTGCAGCATGCGCGGGAGCTGGTGGTTCAGGTACTTCGTGTGCAGTTCGTAGCGCTCGGCTCCGCGCTCGGCGAGGAGTGCGCCGAGGTCGAACTCCCCCTTCTGGGCAGGGTCGGTCATTCCTGTTTCTCCTTGGAGGACTCTTCCTCGGCCGGCCGGTCGGCGGCCTCCGTCAGCTCGTACGCGGCCTTGGCCCGCTCGTCCCTGATGGCCAGCCCGGCGCTGATCCGTCCGGCGATCTCCACGGGCGTGAGGCCGATGTCGGCCAGCACCTCGGACCGTTTGGCATGCGCGAGGAACTGCTCGGGGATGCCGAACCGCCGTACGGGCACGTCGACTTCGGCGTCCCCGAGAGCCAGCGCGACGGCGGCGCCGACGCCCGAGGCCCGGCTGTTGTCCTCGACGACCGCGACGAGCCGATGGGCGGCGGCGAGACGGGGCAGCTCCGGGTCGACGGGCTTGACCCAGCGCGGGTCGACGACGGTGCAGCCGATGCCGCGGGACTCCAGCAGGTCGGCGGTCTGGAGGCAGACCGGGGCCATGACGCCGACCGCGACGAGCAGAACCTCGGGGCGCTCGCCCCGGTGCAGGACGTCGAGGCCGCCGACCCGGTCCACCGCGGGGATGACCGGACCGACGGACTCCTTCGGGAAGCGGATCAGGGTCGGCGCGTCGTCCACCGCCACCGCCTCCCTGAGCTGGGCCTTGAGCTGGTCGGCGTCGCGCGGCGCGGCGATCCTGAGACCGGGGACGACCTGGAGGATCGACATGTCCCACATGCCGTTGTGCGAGGCGCCGTCGACGCCGGTGATCCCCGCCCGGTCGAGGACGAAGGTCACCCCGCAGCGGTGCAGCGCCACGTCCATGAGGAGCTGGTCGAAGGCCCGGTTGAGGAAGGTGGCGTACACGGCGACGACGGGATGCAGGCCGCCGGTCGCGAGCCCGGCCGCGGAGACCGTGGCGTGCTGCTCGGCGATGCCGACGTCCCACACCCGGTCGGGGAATCTCTCGGCGAACTTCCCCAGCCCGACCGGGTGCAGCATGGCCGCCGTGATGGCCACGACGTCCGCGCGCTCCTCGCCGATCCGGACGATCTCGTCGCCGAACACGGAGGTCCAGGAGGGACCGTTGGACGGTGCGAGGGGTTCGCAGGTGAGGGGGTTCATCACCCCGACGGTGTGGAAGTGGTCCTCCTCGTGCGCGAGCGCGGGTTCGTAGCCGCGCCCCTTCTCCGTCAGACAGTGGATGAGCACGGGCCCGTGGAAGCGTTTGGCGCGGCGCAGCGCGGACTCCACGGCTCCCACGTCGTGACCGTCGATGGGTCCGACGTACTTGAGCCCGAGGTCCTCGAACATGCCCTGCGGCGCGAAGGCGTCCTTGAAGCCCTTCTTGGCGCCGTGCAGTGACTCGTAGATGGTGTTGCCGACGATGGGGGTGCGCAGCAGGACCTGCTTGCCCCAGGCGAGGACCTGCTCGTAGCTGTCGGTGGTGCGCAGGGTCGCCAGGTGGTTCGCGAGGCCGCCGATGGTGGGCGCGTACGAGCGTTCGTTGTCGTTGACGACGATGATCAGCGGCCGGTCCTTGGCCGCGGCGATGTTGTTCAGTGCCTCCCACGCCATGCCGCCGGTCAGCGCGCCGTCACCGATGACCGCGACGACGTGGCCCTTCTCGCCCTGCACCTGGCGGGCCTTGGCGAGCCCGTCCGCCCAGCCGAGCGCCGTGGAGGCGTGGCTGTTCTCGATGACGTCGTGCTCGGACTCCTCGCGGGAGGGATAGCCGGAGAGGCCGCCCTTGCCGCGCAGCTTGGAGAAGTCCTGACGTCCTGTCAGCAATTTGTGTACGTAGCTCTGATGGCCGGTGTCCCACAGGATGCGGTCCAAGGGCGACTCGAAGACCCGGTGGAGGGCGATGGACAGCTCCACCACTCCCAGATTGGGTCCGAGGTGACCGCCTGTCCTGGCGACCGCGTGCACCAGGAACTCCCTCACCTCTTCAGCCAGTTCACCGATTTCCGCCTCGGACAGCGCCTTCAGGTCGCGTGGTCCCCGGATGTTCTCCAGAATCGTCACGTCGGGCCCCCTCTCGGTCCGTGCTGATCAGCTCACGGTGACGGCCGGTTCCCCGGACGCGACGCCGTCGTTCTCCATCTGCTCGGCGAGCTTCATCGCCTCGTCGATGAGGGTCTCGACGATCTTCGACTCGGGGACGGTCTTGATGACCTCGCCCCTGACGAAGATCTGCCCCTTGCCGTTGCCGGAGGCGACCCCCAGATCCGCCTCCCGCGCCTCGCCGGGGCCGTTGACGACACAGCCCATGACCGCGACGCGCAACGGGACCTCCATGCCCTCCAGGCCGGCGGTGACCTCGTCGGCCAGCTTGTACACGTCGACCTGGGCGCGCCCGCAGGACGGGCAGGAGACGATCTCCAGGCGCCGCTGCCGCAGTCCGAGCGACTCCAGGATCTGGATGCCGACCTTGCACTCCTCGGCGGGCGGCGCGCTCAGCGAGACCCGGATGGTGTCGCCGATACCCTCGGAGAGCAGCGCCCCGAACGCCACGGCCGACTTGATGGTGCCCTGGAACGCCGGCCCCGCCTCGGTCACGCCGAGGTGCAGCGGGTAGTCGCAGGCGGCGGAGAGCTGACGGTAGGCGTTGACCATGACGACCGGGTCGTTGTGCTTGACCGAGATCTTGATGTCACGGAAGTCGTGCTCCTCGAAGAGGGACGCCTCCCACAGCGCGGACTCGACGAGCGCCTCGGGCGTCGCCCTGCCGTACTTCTGGAGCAGCCGCTTGTCGAGGGAGCCCGCGTTGACGCCGATCCGGATCGGGATCCCGGCGTCCCTGGCGGCCCGCGCGATCTCCTTGACCTGGTCGTCGAACTGCTTGATGTTGCCGGGGTTGACCCGGACGGCCGCGCAGCCGGCGTCGATCGCGGCGAACACGTACTTCGGCTGGAAGTGGATGTCCGCGATCACCGGGATCTGCGACTTCGCGGCGATGGTCGCGAGCGCGTCCGCGTCGTCCTGCGTGGGGCAGGCGACCCGGACGATCTGGCAGCCGGACGCGGTCAGTTCCGCGATCTGCTGAAGTGTGGCGCCGACGTCCGACGTCCGGGTCGTGGTCATCGACTGGACGGACACGGGCGCCCCGCCGCCGACCGCCACCGGTCCGACCTGGATGCGCCGCGACACACGGCGCTCCGCGATCGGCCGGACCGGTACCTCGGGGAGGCCCAGGGAAACGGCGGTCATGAGGTCACCCGCGGCTTTCCGTGAAGGTCTCGCGGGCGGCCCGGATGGATTCCTTGAGGGAGCCCATGGTGGCGAGGACGGCGGTCGGCTCGTAGCCGCAGTGGGCCATGCAGTTGGCGCACCTCTCGTCCTTGCCGCGGCCGTAGGAGTCCCAGTCGGTCTCCTCCAGGAGCTGCTTGTACGTCTGCACGTAGCCGTCGCTCATCAGGTAGCAGGGCCGCTGCCAGCCGAAGAGCGAGTAGCTGGGGATCGCCCACGCGGTGCACGGGAAGTCGACCTTGCCCTCCAGGAAGTCCAGGAAGAGCGGGCTCTGGTTGAGCCTCCAGCGGCGCCGGTTGCCACCCGCGAAGGCCTTCTTGAACAGCTCCCGGGTCTGCTGGACACCGAGGAAGTGCTCCTGGTCGGGGGCCTTCTCGTAGGCGTAGGCGGGCGAGAGCATCATCTCGTCGACCTTGAGGTCGTCGTTGAGGTAGTTCAGCACCTCGATGACGGTCTGCGGGGTGTCGGTGTTGAAGAAGGTCGAGTTCGTCGTGACCCGGAAGCCGCGGCGCTTGGCCTCCTTGATGGCCTCGACGGCCTCGTCGAAGACGCCTTCCTTCGCGACGGACTCGTCGTGCCGCTCCCGCAGCCCGTCGATGTGGACGGCCCAGGCGAAGTACGGCGAGGGCTTGAACTTGTCCATCTTCTTGCGCAGCAGCATCGCGTTGGTGCAGAGGAAGACGAACTTCTTCTTCGCCACCAACTGCCGTACGATCTCGTCGATCTGAGGATGCATCAGCGGCTCACCACCGGCGATGGACACCATCGGCGCACCGGATTCGAGGACCGCGCCCACCGCCTGGGCGACCGGCATGCGCTGCTTGAGCACACCGGCGGGGTGCTGGATCTTGCCGCAGCCCTCGCACGCGAGGTTGCACGCGAAGAGCGGCTCCAGTTCGACGAGCAGGGCGAACTTGTCCCGCTTCCGGAGCTTCTGTTCAAACAGGTACGCAGCGACCTTCATGGACTGCCGAAGCGGCATGGCCATACGGCTCACCTCCGAGGGAGCGACAAAGAACGGTGCCATTCGAAAAAAGCGGGAAGCACGGCACGAAGAACGCGGAAGGCTGATATTCCACCGCGAAGCGTGCCGATTCGGACGAGTTCATGTTCTGGAGCATCCACGACCACCCGGACGGCCGCAACGGGACGGATCCCCGAGCGGACCGCGCCGAGCAGGGTCGCCGCCGACTCCATGTCGACGGCGATGGCGCCGGTGGCGAGCAGATCGGCCCGCTCGTGACCCCGGACCACGTGATCGGAGCCGGTGAGCGGCCCGGTGTGGACGGTGCGGCCCGGCAGGGCGCGGGCGAGTTCCTTGACCAGCAGATCCGTGCCCACGCACGGCGTGATGCCGCCCGGGTCCCGGGTCTCCTCGGCGACGACCAGGTCACCGGGGTGCATGCCCGGGGCGAGCCCCGCGCAGAAGCCGGTCGCGAGCACGGCCGCTCCGGACAGCCCCGGGTCGGCCAGCACCCGGGTGACCGAGCGGTCGGCGGCCCTGGGCCCCATGCCGGTGCGCAGTACCGTGACCGGCCCGCCGGCGCCGCTCCGGTCTCCGCTGCGCAGGGCGAGGTGCTCGATGCCGAGCGCGCAGGCGATCAGAAGCGGGGCCGGGGCGGACGTCATGACCATCAGCCCCCCTCGGCCGCGGAGAAGGGCTCTCCGTGGACGTAGCGGCCGAGCGCGGTGAGGGGGAAGACGTGGCGGTAGAGGTGGTAGTTGATCGAGAAGTCCCACGGGAACCCGGTCCCGGTGAAATACGGCTCGTCCCAGGTGCCGTCGGGAAGCTGTGTCTCGGCGAGCCAGACCACCCCGCGCTCGGCGGCCTTGGACTCGTCCTCCCCCGCCGCGAGCAGGGCGAGCAGCGCCCAGCCGGTCTGCGAGGCGGTCGAGGCGCCGCGGCCGCCCCATCCGGCGTTGTCGTCGTAGGAGCGCAGGTCCTCGCCCCAGCCGCCGTCGTCGTTCTGCACGGACTCCAGCCAGGCCACCGCCCGGCGGATCGCCGGGTGCGAGCCGGGCAGTCCCGCCGCCACGAGCGCCGGGACCACCGACCCTGTTCCATAGATGTAGTTGACGCCCCAGCGCCCGAACCAGGAGCCGTTCGGCTCCTGGTGGGAGAGCAGCCACGCGATACCCCGGCGGGTGCGCGGGTCGTGGGTGAGCCCCTCGACGGCCAGCATCTCCACCACGTGTGCCGTCACGTCCGCGGAGGGCGGGTCGATCACCTCACCGAAGTCGCAGAACGGCAGCCGGTTGGGGAAGGCGCTGGTGTTGTCGACGTCGAACGCGCCCCAGCCGCCGTCCTTGGACTGCATGCCGAGATTCCAGCGGACCCCGCGTCCGATGGCGTTCTCGACGCGGTCCGGGTCGTGGTGCCGGACGCGGCGCAGTGCGAGGACGACCTCCGCAGTGTCGTCGATGTCGGGGTAGTTGTCGTTGTGGAACTCGAACGCCCAGCCGCCCGGCGGCAGTTGGGGCCGCTTCACCGACCAGTCGCCGGGCCGGACGATCTCCTCCCCGAGCATCCAGTCCACGGCCTTGACGAGTTGCGGGTGGTCGGCGGGCACTCCCGCGTCGGCCAGCGCGATGGTGGCGAGGCATGTGTCCCACACCGGCGACTGACAGGCCTCGATCATCCGGGCGCCGTCGTCGCGCCACACGGCGAAACGGTCCAGCGAGGCCAGCCCCTCGCGCATCACCGGGTGTTCGAGGTCGTAGCCGAGCAGATGCAGCGCGATGACCGAGTAGACCGCGGGCGGCTGGATACCTCCCCAGCAGCCGTCGTTCTCCTGGCGCTCGATGATCCAGCGGCCGGCCGTGTTCATCGCCGCTCTGCGCAGCGCGCGCGGTGCGACCTTGCGGTACTGGTGCAGGGCCTTGTCCAGGCGTTGGAAGACGCCGTCCCAACTGGCCACCGGGGCAAGGCGCCCGACCGGGGCGGGGCGGTCGGCGTGCAGCTCGTCGAGCGGGAACGGCGCGGGCCGCACCGGACGCGTCGCCGAGACGACGGTGAGCGGCACGATGGTCTGCCGCGCCCAGCACCCGAAGTCGTAGATGTTCAGCGGCATCCACTTGGGGAAGTAGATGAGCTCCGGCGGGAGTTCGGGGAGGTCGTCCCACTTCCACCAGCCGAAGAGGGCGAGCCAGATCCGCGTGAAGACACGGGCCGCGGCGATACCGCCGCGCTCGCGGATCCACGCGGCTGCCTGCGCCATGTGCGCGGCCTGAGGGTCGTCCCCGGCCAGCCGCAGGGCGACGTACGCCTCGATGGTGGTGGAGATCTCGCCCGGACCGCCGTAGAACGAGGCCCAGGTGCCGTCCTCGCGCTGCTCGCCGCGGATGAACAGCGCCGCGCCGCGGGTGGTCGGCTCGTCGCGGATGCCCAGGAACTGGCGGAGCAGGAGATCCTCGGCGTCCATGGTGACGTTCGTCTCGAGGTCGCCCTTCCACCAGCCCTGGGCGTCCTGCCGCGCGAGCAGGAAGTCCGTGGCGCGCTCCATGGCGCGCGTGGCGGCGTCTCGGGTCTCGACTGTCCCGGCCGCCTCGGGAGTCGTCTGGTCCTGGTCTTCGCTGGCCGAGGCAGCGCGGGGCGGCAGGGCCCCGGTGCTTCCGTCGGTCGTCGCTGTCATGGCTTCCCCTTCGTGCAGTGGTGTGTCTCTGCTGTGGGTCCGCCGTCGGCCGGTGCGTTCGTTCGGATGGATATCCCCCCGCTCGAACGAGGTTCGAAGCTTGAGGAAGGCACCGGCCGGCGACTACGCGAGGTTTATTCGACCGATAACGATCATCTCTTCCGCACGACGACGAAGTCGGCCAGCGCCACGAGCTGGGCGCGGACCTGCTCGGGCATCGGTACGGCGTCCAGCGCCTCGATGGCGATCGCGTGCTGGCGGCGCGCCTCGTCGGCGGTCCACTCGCGGCCGCCCGCCTCCTCGATGAGCGCGGCGCGCACGGCGAACTCCTCCTCGGAGAAGTTCTCGAAGTCGCTCGCCTTGGCGTCCTCGGCGAGCAGCTCGCCGAGCCGCTCGGAGGCGGGTCCGCCCGCGGCGAGCGCGGCCACGACCGGCAGGGACTTCTTGCGCTGGCGCAGATCGCTCCAGGTCTGCTTTCCGGTGGCCTCCGGGTCGCCCCAGATGCCGAGGAGGTCGTCGACGGCCTGGAAGGCCAGGCCGAGGTGGTAGCCGTAGCGCTCCAGCGTGTCGGCGGTGAGGTCGTCGGCGCCGCCGAGGACCGCGCCGATGGAACAGGCGCAGGCGAGCAGGGCGCCGGTCTTGTTGCCCTCCATCTCCAGGCACTCCTCGACGCTGACGCGGTCGCGGTGCTCGTAGGAGATGTCCTGGGCCTGGCCGTCGATCAGGGCCCGGGTGGCGGTGGTCAGGCGCCGGGTGGCCCGGCCGGCCTCGACGGTGCCGAGCTCCAGCAGCACCTCGTTGGCCAGCGCGAACAGGGCGTCGCCGACCAGGATCGCCTGGGCCGGGCCGTGCACCTTCCAGACGGTGTCGCGGTGGCGGCGCTGTTCGTCGCCGTCCATCAGGTCGTCGTGCAGCAGCGAGAAGTTGTGCACCAGCTCGACGGCGACCGCGCCGGGGACACCCACCTCGGGGGCGGCGCCGGCGGCCTGCGCGGAGAGCACGGCGAGCGCGGGGCGCACCGCCTTGCCGCCGTCGCCGTCCGCGGGGTTGCCCTCCGCGTCGATCCAGCCGAAGTGGTAGGCGGCGACGGTGTCCATGGGCGGCGCGAGACGGTCGACGGCCGCCTTGAGCACCGGTGTGGCCAGGGTCCGGCCGCGCTCCAGGAGCGCGGTCACGTCCACCGCGTCGGCAGCCGCTTCGGCCGGGGGCACAGTGGGCACAATCTCTCCTCTTGTTACGGAACCGGGGGTGCGGGGACCTGCCATGCTCCGGTCGAGCGTCATGCCGCCTCCTCGAAGAGTCCGAGGAGGTGGTCGCGGGGCCGGCCCAGGGCGCCCAGCGCGGCGTCCGCCGCACCGACTCCACTGCGAACCGCACTCTCCATGGTCGCGGGCCACCCTGTGGCGGTCCACGCTCCGGCCAGGTACAGGCCGGGGGCCTTGGTCCGGGGACCGGGCCGCAGCCGCCCGACGCCCGGCGTGGGGGCGAACGTCGCGGTGCGCTCCCGGGTCACGAAGAAGTCCTTGATCCCGGCGCCGCGCGCACCGGGCAGCAGCCGCTCCAGCTCCGGCAGATACCGCTCCCGGAGCACGGCGACCGGGTCGTCGATCTCGTCCTGCGCGGCCGACTGCGACAGCGCGAGGTACTGCCCCTCCCGGAGCCCCGAGGCGTCGGTGCGGTCGAAGACCCATTGCACCGGGGAGCCGAGGGCCGCGAAGAACGGCGCGGTGAGGACCTTGCGGTCGTAGACGACGTGGATGTTGAGGATCGGCGCGGTGCCGATGTCCAGAAGCCGCTCGGGGGCGTCGAGCGCCCCCTCGGGCAGCAGGTCGTGGGCCTCGCGCTGGGGTACGGCGAGCACGACGGCGTCGGCCTCGATGCGCTCGCCGGGAACCTGAACGCTCCAACGGCCGTTCTCGTAAGGGGAGACGGAGGTGACGCGTGTACGGATCTCGGTACGTACGCCCGCGGAGTCGAGCGCCTTGCGGGCCAGGGTGTCATGCAGTTCGCCCAGCGGGACGCGAGCCCAGCCGATGTCGGCCGCGCCCGGGTCGGACAGCAGACCCGTCTTGAACACCATCGCGGCGAGCCCGAGCGAGGAGTCCTGGGCCACCGCGTTGAGGGTGGCGACCCCCACGAGGTCCCACAGTGCTTCGACGGCACGTCGCGACTGACCGTGCCCGGCGAGCCAGTCGCCGAAGTTCTGCGCGTCGAGTGCCGGATCGGTGAGGTCCAGGTTCTTGAGCGCGAGCGCGGCACGGCCGACCTTGGCGCGTTCGGCGAGCGAGAGGTGCTGATAGGTCGCGAGGCTGCGCGCCAGGTGCAGCGGTACGGGCAGCGCGGCGCGGCCGATCCTGCCGAGCCGTCGTCCCGGAGGTGCCTCCAGGTCGAGAACGGGCACGTCGAGACGATCCTGCAGAGGTGCGAGCGCGGTCGCGTCGACGCGGTCGAGGAACCAGCGGTAGGCGGTGCAGCAGCGCAGGAAGACGTGCTGTCCGTTGTCCACGGTGAGCTCGCCGCGCTGGAAGGAGAACGCGAGGCCGCCGAGGCGCGGCCGGCCCTCCAGCAGCGTCACCCGGAGCCCGGCGTCCGCCAGCGCGAGCGCGGCGGTGATGCCGGCGAGCCCGCCGCCGATCACCACGGCAGTGGCCCGGCCGGAGTCGTCCGTGGACTCGACCTCGCTCATCGCGCACCCTCCCCCGCGGCCGAGCCGTGGCCGTCGAACGCTCCACGGCACGCCGTCGCAGTCAGGGACGCCACCCGGCTCCGGAGGGTTGCCTGCCGCTTTTCACCGGGTGCGTCACCCCGGGCGTGTCCGCCTCGACCCCTGGTGTCCATCAGACGCGCCTCCGGACCGTGCGGCGGGAGACGTGCCGGGCGTCGAGGCCGGAGAGGCCGCGCACCGCGACGTACGCCTTCTCGCGTCCCGGCAGGGAGACCCGGCCGCGCAGCACGGCCTCCGGCTCGCGCTCGATGCGGTCGAGGAGCCGCCGGTAGATGCCCGCCATGGCCGCGACACAGGCGCCGCTGCGCCGGTCCAGCATGGGCAGCAGCCGGTAGCCCTCCGCGAACAGGGCCCGCGCCCGCCGCACCTCGAAGTGCACGAGGCCGGCGAAGTCGGAGCCCTCCGGTGGGGTCGGCCCGTCGAACCCGGCCGAGCAGCCGAACTTGGCCAGGTCGTCGGCGGGCAGATAGGTGCGCCCGCCCTCGGCGTCCTCGCGGACGTCCCGCAGGATGTTGGTGAGCTGGAGCGCGAGCCCGAGCGTGTCGGCGTACTCCGGCGCGCGCTCGGCGCCACGCGCCCCCGGTTCGGTGCCGAAGACCCCGAGCGAGAGCCGCCCGATCGCCCCGGCCACACAGCGGCAGTAGACCTTCAGGTCGTCCCAGGTCTCGTACGTCTCACCGCGTACGTCCATCAGCACGCCGTCGATGAGCTCGTCCAGGCCCCCGAGGGGTACCGGGAAGTACGCGGCGGTGTGGCTGAGGGCGACCGCGACCGGGTCGGTGTCGTCCTCCTCGACGGTACCCGCGCGCACGCGGGCGAGCAGCGCCCTGGTCTCCTCAAGGCGCGTCGCCTTCACGTCCGGCGCCAGCGTGCCGTCGCCGATGTCGTCGACGCGCCGCGAGAACGCGTAGAGCGCCGACATCGCACGGCGCTTGGACGTCGGCAGAAGCCTGATGCCGTACGCGAAATTACGGGCCTGCTGACCGGTCACCGCCTCGCAGTAGCTGTACGCGGCGAGTACCGGTGCGGACACGTGCTGTTCCGACTCCACGGTCCGGATCACCCCTCTCCTCGCAGAGTCACTCCCACCTCGCGCAGCAACTGGAGCTTGCCGGGCTTGGGCGGGCCGGGAAGTACGTCGTATTCGGCGGCGGCGATCGCACGGACCGCCGCCTTCCCCCCCGCGACGAACCCCGCGAGCAGCAGTTTCAGCCTGCCGTGGACGCTACCCACGAGGGGGGTGCCTTCATTCAGGAGGTTCATGGCGCGTTCTGCTTCGTATGCAACCAGTGCTCGCACCGATGCGCCTGCCGTGGGGGCGGCGAGATCGGATTCGACGACGTGAAAGCGCTTCATGTCCTCGGCGGGCAGGTAGACGCGGTCGTGGCCGAGGTCCTCGGCCACGTCCTGGAGGTGCTCGACGATCTGGAGCCCCGTGCACACCGCGTCGGAGCGGCGGACGCGCTCGGGCGTGGAGGTTCCGGTGACGGAGAGGACCAGGCGGCCGACGGGGTTCGCGGACAGTTCGCAGTAGGCGAGCAGGTCGTCGTAGGTCTCGTACCGCTTGACGAGCTGGTCCTGGCGGTTGGCCGCGATCAGGCCGAGAAAGGGCTCGGGGGTCAGACCCGCGCGGCGGACCGTGGGCTGCAGCCGGCGCATCAGGGGGTGGCGCGGTGCCGACTCGAACACTCGGTGAAGATCGGCTTCGAGTGCGTCGAGCAGGACCAGGCGGTCGTCGGCGTCCGTGGCCGTTACACCGAGGAGGCGTGCGTCGGCACCGCCGGGGGCGAGATCGCCGTCGCCGATGTCGTCCACGAGACGGGCGAAGCCGTAGACGGCCATGAGGTCGTCGCGCCAGGCCCTGGGCAGGAAGAACGGGGCCACGGGGAAGTTCTCGTCCGCGGCTTTGTCGAGGGTGCCGCGCTCCGGATCGCCGGTGCGGGCCGTCCCGGCTTGGGTCACCGCTCGCCGCCCGGCGCGAGGACGGCACACGCATCGCGGAGCTGGAGAGTCACCGTAGCCATTGCCGTCACATCTCCCGTTCTACACTGCCGACCCAACACTGCCCATTTCGGACACGCCGCCCGGAAATCCGCTCGGCGTGACGGTGCCGGGTGTCGCGTATTATCGCCCTACTTGACGCGATTCAGCACCGGTACAGCTTACGTTGTACAACGCGGCACACTCCGCCGGGGTGTCCTGCACATCACAACAACACACCGATTGGCGTCAAGATTCCCTATGCCGACGGGAGTTGGCGTTTCCCTTGCAGACGCGGGGCCCCGCCGGAGAGTTCCGGCGAGGCCCGGGTCCTGTCGTGGGCGAAACGGGCTACTTGCCCGTGAACTTCTCGTACTCCTTGAGGACGTCCTCGGTCAGGCCGTCCATGCGCAGCTCGCCGCGCTCCAGCCACAGCACGCGGTCGCAGGTGTCGCGGATCGACTTGTTGTTGTGGCTGACCAGGAACACCGTGCCCGCGCTCTTGCGCAGCTCGCGGATACGGGCCTCGGAGCGCTTCTGGAAGGAGCGGTCACCGGTCGCGAGGGCCTCGTCGATCATCAGGACGTCGTGGTCCTTGGCCGCCGCGATGGAGAAGCGCAGCCGCGCCGCCATGCCGGAGGAATACGTCCGCATCGGCAGGGTGATGAAGTCGCCCTTCTCGTTGATCCCGGAGAAGTCGACGATCTCCTCGTAGCGCTCCTTGATCTCCTCGCGGGACATGCCCATGGCGAGACCGCCCAGGATGACGTTCCGCTCGCCGGTCAGGTCGCTCATCAGGGCCGCGTTCACGCCGAGCAGCGAGGGCTGGCCGTCGGTGAAGACCTTGCCCTTCTCTGCGGGCAGCAGCCCGGCGATGGCCCGCAGCAGGGTGGACTTGCCGGAGCCGTTCGAGCCGATCAGGCCGATGGCCTCGCCGCGGTAGGCGGTGAAGGAGACACCCCTGACGGCGTGCACCTTGCGCACACCGCGCTCCTCGCCGCGCTTGAAAATGCGGCTGAGGGCGGAGGTGGCGCTGCCCTTGCCGGTCTTGGCGCCGTTCACGCGGTAGACGATGTGCAGTTCGTCCGCGATGACGGTCGGAATGTGCGACGTCTTGTCGAGCTCAGCCACGGCCGTACCTCTCCTCAGCCTTCCAGAAGTAGACAAAACCGCCGAGGGCCGTGGCCACGGCCCAGAAGACGGCGATGGCCCACACGTGCGGGGGCAGGTTGGAGGCGCCGTAGCCGTCGATGAGCGCGAAGCGCATCAGGTCCATGTAGACGGCGGCCGGGTTCGCCTGGAGCACCCGGGCGATCCACTCGGGGCGGCCGGCGAGCATGGTGCTGATGGAGAACATGACACCGGAGGCGTACATCCACGTGCGCATGATGAACGGCATGAGCTGGGCGAGGTCGGGCGTCTTGGCGCCCATCCGCGCCACGATCAGCGCGAGGCCGGTGTTGAAGAGGAACTGGAGGAACAGCACCGGGACGATCAGCAGCCAGGACAGGCCCGGGTAGCTGCCGAAGCCGATCGCCACGACGAACAGCACGATCATCGAGAAGAGCAGTTGCTGGAGCTGCTGGAGGGAGAACGACACCGGCAGCGAGGCCCGCGGGAAGTGCAGCGCGCGCACCAGTCCCAGGTTGCCCGAGATCGCCCGCACACCCGCCATGACCGAGCTCTGCGTGAAGGTGAAGACGAAGACGCCGGTCACCAGGAAGGGGATGTACACGTCGTGCGACAAACCCTTGTTGGCCTTCAGGATCAGGCCGAAGATCAGATAGTAGACGGCCGCGTTGAGCAGCGGCGTCGCCACCTGCCAGAGCTGGCCCAGTTTGGCCTGGCTGTACTGCGAGGTGAGCTTCGCCTGCGAGAACGCGAGGATGAAATGCCGCCGGCCCCAGAGCTGACGAACGTACTGGGCCAGCCCGGGCCGGGCACCGCTGACCGCGAGGCCGTACTTGGCGGCCCGTTCGGCCGCGGAAAGCCCGTCATCGGGCGACGGCCGGTCGCTCACCGCGACTCCGCCGTCATGGGTGGTCTCACTCACAAGGGGAACTTTCGTCTTCAAGATGCGCACAGCCGGTTCGGACGTGGGCATGAGCCGGGGGTCCGGGTAGGGCCCGGGTGCTCTCAGGATCGAGCTTGTCAGATGACCGGCGGCCGGCCCAGTCGGGTCAGCCGCCACACCGTGCGCCACCTCATGGGACGCCTTGGTCCGCACGGACTCCTCCAGCCTTCCCGGAATCCGCCGAACCAGGCCCGCAGAGCGGCCCGCGAGGGGCGGCGCAGCAGCGTCAGGAGCATCCAGACACCGAGGTAGACCGGGACGAGAGGCGCGGGAAGGTTCCGGCGGGCGAGCCAGACGCGGTTGCGGGCCACCATCCGGTGGTACACCGCGTGCCGCGAGGGGGCGGTCGTCGGGTGGTACAGCACCATGTCGGAGCGGTAGTCGATCATCCAGCCGGCGTCGAGGGCCCGCCAGGCCAGGTCGGTCTCCTCGTGGGCGTAGAAGAAGGCGTCCGGGAGTCCGCCGACCTCGGCGAGGACCTTCGTACGGACCGCGTTGGCGCCGCCGAGGAACGTGGTGACGCGCGAGGAGCGCATCGGGTCGGCGGCGCGCAGCCTCGGGACGTGGCGACGCTGGGTCACACCGGTCTCGGGGTCGGCGATGCGGAAGCTGATGATCCCGAGCTCCGGGTCGTCGGCGAAGGCCCGGCGGCACAGTTCGGCCGTGTCGTGGTGGGCCAGCAGGCCGTCGTCGTCCAGGAAGAGCAGGATGTCCACGTCGGTGCCGCCGGGGCCGAAGGCCTCGATGCCCACGTTGCGGCCGCCGGGGATGCCGAGGTTCTCGGGCAGCTCGACCGTCCGCACACCCGCGGGGACGTCCGGGACGGGTGAGCCGTTGCCGACCACGACCACCTCGACGCGGTCGCCGTCCTGCTTGGCGACGGAGTCGAGCAGGGCCCTGAGTTCGTCGGGGCGGTTGCCCATGGTGATGATCACCGCGCCGACCCTGGTCGCGGTACTCACTTGAGCCTGCTCGAGGCGAGGATGGACACCAGGTGCAGCACGGTCTGCAGGAGCGCGATGCCGGCGAGCACGGCGGTGCCGAGCCGGGTGAAGAACAGGTCGCCCCTGACCTGGTCCGCGATCGCGAGGACCAGGATCAGCAGGGTCGCCTCGATGCCGAGGATCAGCCGGTGGAACTTGAGCGCCGCGGCGGCCCTGCGGGCCAGCGCCACGCCCGAGGAGCGGGGCTCGGCGGCGGACTCCTTGACCGGCGGCAGCCCGCCCTGGTGCCGGGCGACGCCGACGAGGTCGGTCTCCGCCTTGATCAGGATCGCGCCGAGGGCGGCCAGGGTGCCGAGGAAGGCCCACAGCCAGTCGACGCGTCCGGTCCCCCACACATCCGCGGCACGCAGGCCGAGGCCCACGAGCACGGCCGCGTCCGTGAGATAGGCGCCGACGCGGTCGAGGTAGACCCCGCCGAGCGAGTACTGCTTCTTCCAGCGCGCGATCTCGCCGTCGACACAGTCGAGCAGCAGATAGAGCTGGACCATCACCACGCCCAGCACCGCGCCCGCGATCCCCGGCACCAGCAGGGCGGGGGCCGCGAGCACGCCGCAGACGGTCATCAGGTACGTGAGCTGGTTGGGCGTGATCCTGGTGTTCACCAGGTAGCGGTCGCAGCGCAGCGAGATCTCTCGCATGTACAGGCGTCCCGCCCAGTGCTCACCGCTGCGCCGGTCCTTCACCCCGGGGGGATGAACGACGGGACGGAGTTCAGCTACCGATGGCCTTGGCATAGTCGGAGTAGATGTCCTTGATCTGGTGGGTTTTCAGGTCGAGATGTTCGAGGATCGTGTAGCGGCCGGGCCGGGTCTGCGGAGCGAACTCCACGACCTGCACGAACTCGTCCACGGTGAAGCCGATCTCCTCGGGCAGCACCGGCAGTCCGTGCCGCCGCAGCACCTCGGCCATGTACGCCGCGTCCTCGTGGGCGCCGCGCAGGTACATCGCGAAGGCCGCGCCCAGGCCGCACTGCTCGCCGTGGCTCGCCGCCCGCTTGGGGAAGAGGAGGTCGAAGGCGTGGTTGATCTCGTGGCAGGAGCCGGAGGCCGGCCGGGAGTCGCCCGAGATCGACATCGCGATGCCGGTGAGGACGAGCGCCTCGGCGAGAACCTGGAGGAAGTCGTTGTCGCCGACGCCCCCGGGGTGCCTGAGCACGGCCTCGCCCGCCTGGCGCGCCATGGCGGCGGCCAGTCCGTCGATCTTCTCGCCCGTGACGCGGTTGGACAGCTCCCAGTCCGCGATGGCGTTGATGTTGGAGACGGCGTCCCCGATGCCCGCCCGGACGAACCGGACCGGCGCCTCACGGATCACGTCGAGGTCGATGACCACCGCGATCGGGTTCGGCACACCGTAGGAGCCGCGGCCCGCGTCGTTGTCGAGGGTGGCGACCGGCGAGCACAGTCCGTCGTGCGCGAGGTTCGTGGGCACCGCGACGAGCGGCAGCCCGACCCGCGCCGCGGCGAACTTGGCACAGTCGATGATCTTGCCGCCGCCCAGGCCCACGACCGCGTCGTAGTGGCCGGCCTTTATGTCGCCGGCCAGCCGGATGGCGTCGTCGAGCGTGCCGCCACCGACCTCGTACCAGCTCGCTCCGGGCAGGGCCGGGGCGACGCGGTCGCGCAGCCGGGCGCCCGAGCCGTTGCTGACCGCGATGGCCAGCTTGCCCGAGTGCGAGATGCGCTCGTCGCTGAGCACGCTCGCCAGGTCGTCCAGGGCACCGGGACGGATGTCGACGACGACCGGCGAGGGGATGAGCCTCGTCAGTACTGGCACGCGATCTCCCGTCCCTTGGCGAGGTCGTCGTGGTTGTCGATCTCGACCCACTTGACCTCGCCGATCGGCGCGACGTCGATCTGGAAGCCGCGGTTGACGAGCTCCTGGTAGCCGTGCTCGTAGAACTGCTGTGGGTCGGTCTCCCACACCGTCTTCAGGGCGTCGGCGAGCTCCGCGGCGGCGACGCCCTCGATGAGGGTCACCCCGATGTACTCGCCGGTGGCCTCGGACGGCTCCATGAGCTTGGTGATCTTCTGGACGCCCTTGTCGGGGTCCACGACGACCTTCATCTCCTCGTCGGCGAGCTTCTTCACCGTGTCGAGGGCGAGGATGATCTTCTTGCCGTCGCCGCGGGCGGCGAGCAGCGTCCGCTCGACGGAGACCGGGTGCACGGTGTCGCCGTTGGCGAGGATCACGCCGTCCTTGAGGGCGTCACGTCCGCACCACAGGGAGTAGGCGTTGTTCCACTCCTCGGCCTTGTCGTTGTCGATGAGGGTGATCTTGAGGCCGTACTTCTCCTCGAGGGCCGCCTTGCGGTCGTAGACGGCTTCCTTGCGGTAGCCGACGATGATGCCGACCTCGGTCAGGCCGATCTCGGCGAAGTTGCCGAGGGTCAGGTCCAGGACCGTGATGGAGTCCTCTATGCCCGCGGGGCCCACCGGCACGAGAGCCTTCGGGAGGCTGTCGGTGTAGGGGCGCAGACGCCGTCCGGCGCCGGCCGCCAGCACGAGGCCGATCATGCGGGTTCTCCTTCATCGTGTACGGCGGGCGCCCCGGAGGACACCCAGAAGCGGATGCTCTCGACGAGCACCAGCAGCGCCACGGCCACGGCGAGCGCCGTGAGCGCGACCTTGAACTGTGCGGCGGTGAGCAGCGCGGCCAGGACGGTGACCAGCAGCGTCCTGCCTTCGTGCCCGCCGATCGCCCGCACCAGCCAGTGCGGGGGGGCTCCGGCGTTTCCGCGAATGCGGTACACCGTGTCGTAGTGATGGTAGGCGACCGCGGCCACCAGGCCGAAAGCCGCCGGAAGCGCTCCGTTCACCCCGGCGTGGACCGCCAGTGCCAGAACGGTGAGGTATTCGGCCGCGCGGTAGAACGGCGGGACCAGCCAGTCGAGGGCGCCCTTGAGGGGCCTGAGCAGGGCGGCGGGCGACAGCAGGACGTACACGACCGCGCCCAGGACGGGGAGCCAGCTCCCGTACGGGGCGAGTGCGGCGCATGTCACGACGACGGCTCCGGCGACGAGGGCGACCACGGCCGGGGCGATGCGCGGGAGGCGGCCCGCGTGACGGGTCAGATACTCGGCGAGCGCGCCGGAGTCGGTGAGGTCCACCAGGGCCCGGGCGGCGCGGTCCGTGCGGCTCGCCTTGCGGGTGAGCGAGCGCAGGACCCGGCCCGCCGTGGTGTAGGTGGCCGCGAAGGCGCAGCCGGCGAGCAGCGCGTAGAAGGTGATGCGGGGGGTCGTCAGCGCCGTCAGAACGGCGATCATCGCCCATCGTTCGCCGATGGGCAGGACTATCATCCGGCGCACCCAGACCGTCCAGCCGACGCTGTCGAGCTTGTCCGAGAGGGCGGCGGTGGGGCTGGTGTTGGCGGTGGCGTCGTGGTTCGCCTCGTTGAACGAGAAGTCCACGACGTGCCGGCAGGTCTGGAGGATCATCGCGCCGAGCGCGAGCGCCCACACGTCGTCGCCGCCGCGGGCCGCGCCGAGCGCGAGTCCCGCGTAGTAGGCGTACTCCTTGGCGCGGTCGAAGGTCGCGTCCAGCCAGGCGCCGAGCGTCGAGTACTGCAGCGAGTAGCGGGCGAGCTGCCCGTCCGTGCAGTCCAGGACGAAGGAGAACAGCAGCAGCAGACCGGCGGCGACGAAGCCGAGGCGGGTGCCGGTGGCGGCGCAGCCCGCGGCGATCAGCGCGGTGATCAGCGACGCGGTGGTGACCTGGTTCGGGGTCAGGCCGCGGCGGGCGCACCAGCGGGCGATGTAGCGCGAGTACGGGCTGATGCAGTACGTGGTGAAGAACCCGTCGCGGGCCTTGACGGCACTGCGCAGCCGTACGGCCTCGTCGTCGACGGCCAGGACGGCCTGCCGGACACCGTTGCGCTCCTGCGGATCGACGGGGACCGCGGCGACGAGCGTGCCGAGTTCCGGGCGGTACACCGTGAGGTCGTCCGCCTCCAGTGCCTCGCCGAGGCGCTCGGCGAGGTTCTCCGGAGCGGCTGCGCCGTTGCCCGCGGCCACGGTCTCCCGGGTCATGGCGCGGGCCAGGGCCCGCCGGGCCTCGGGCTGCACGGACACGGCGCCGGGAATGGCGGAGGCCGCGAAGCGGGGGTCGGTCAGGCCGAGACGCAGAGCGTGCACATGCCCGACGAAGCGGGCGTCCACGACGGCGACCCGCTCGTTCGCCGGCACGGCGGCGAACAGGGTCTCGGTCTCGGCCGCGTCGGACGCGGGACGCACGACGAAGCCGAGCGACCGCAGATCGCCCTCGAGCGACGATCCGGGGACCGGCTGGCCGGTGAGGATGGCGGTCGGCAGCGAACTCACTCCCTGGGTGCCGGCGCGACCTGGCGTCCGGCGTGTGCGTGATGGGACGGCCCCCGGTCCACGGCGGCGGCCCCGGCGGCATGTCGGCAGAGGCTATCGGATGAATGGAAGCGGGCGTTCACCACCCGTTCACGGCCCGATCAACCGATTTTGTCCCGCGGGCGCCGAGATCATCATCGGTGCTCCCGGGCCGGGGTCACAAGCGCGGCGGCACGGACCGGAGCATTCCCGGCACGCGGGCCGGGACATTCCCGGCAGGACGTACGGCACCCCGCGTCCCTCGAAGCAGGGCAGAGCGGACAGGGCGCCGGACCCGCATAGGGTGGTCGTCCATGACATGGCTGATCACAGGCGGAGCCGGATACATCGGGGCACATGTGGCGCGGGCGATGGCGGAGGCCGGGGAACGCGTCGTCGCCCTCGACGACCTGTCGTCGGGGATCCCGAACCGGCTTCCGGAGAGCATCCCCCTCGTCCAGGGGTCGTCACTGGACGGTGATCTGCTCAAGCGGGTCCTGACGGAGCACCGGATCACGGGTGTGGTGCACCTGGCCGCCCGCAAGCAGGTCGGCGAGTCCGTGGCCCAGCCGACGCGCTACTACCAGGAGAACGTGGGCGGCCTCGCGACGCTCCTGGAGGCGGTGGCCGGAGCGGGCGTCGAGCGGTTCGTGTTCTCCTCGTCGGCGGCCGTCTACGGCAACCCCGATGTGGACCTCATCACGGAGGGCACCCCCTGCGCGCCGATGAGCCCCTACGGCGAGACGAAGCTCGCCGGAGAGTGGCTGGTCCGGGCCGCGGGCCGGGCACACGGCATCGCCACGGTGTGCCTGCGCTACTTCAACGTGGCGGGCGCGGCCTCGCCGGAGCTCGCCGACACCGGGATCTTCAACATCGTCCCGATGGTGTTCGACCGCCTCACCCGCGGCGAGGCCCCGCGGATCTTCGGCGACGACTACCCGACGCCGGACGGCACCTGCGTACGCGACTACATCCATGTCGCCGACCTCGCCGAGGCGCATCTCGCGGCGGCCCGGCGGCTGACGGACGGGGCGAGCGGCGATCTGACGGTGAACATCGGCCGCGGCGAGGGGGTCTCCGTACGGGAGCTCGTGACGCTCATCGCCGAGGTCACCGGGAACCCCGTCGCGCCCCTCGTCGAACCACGCCGTCCCGGCGACGCCCCCCGGGCGGTCGCCTCGGCCGCTCTGGCCGCCGACGAGCTGGACTGGAGCGCGCGCCGAGGTGTCCGCGAGATGGTGGAGTCGGCCTGGCGGGGCTGGCTGCTGCACCACCCCGGGACCACCGGAACCTGATCGCGCCGATGCTCTGACCTGCTGATCATTTCCCCAGGTCAGAGCATATGACAACGGTGTTCAGTGCCGCGTTGCCGGATACCCCCCGCCCGTAGTTGACTGTCACGACCGAACGGAAGACACCGAGCGGAAAACAGGAGGCGGCGTTCATGGGGGCAGGGCACGACCACGGGCACGCGCACGGCGCTCCCCCGGCCGGCACGGCGACGGCCGCGTACCGGGGGAGACTGCGGGTCGCGCTGGGGATCACGCTCACCGTCATGGTCGCCGAGATCATCGGCGGTCTCCTCGCCGATTCGCTCGCGCTCGTCGCGGACGCGGCACACATGGCGACCGACGCGCTCGGGCTGGGCATGGCCCTGCTCGCGATCCACTTCGCCGCGCGCCCGCCGAGCGAGAAGCGCACCTTCGGCTACGCGCGGGCCGAGATCCTCGCCGCGCTCGCCAACTGTCTCCTGCTGCTCGTCGTCGGCGGCTATGTGCTCGTCGAGGCGATCCAGCGCTTCATCACACCCGCGGACACCCACGGCGGGCTGACGATCGCGTTCGGTGTGTTCGGCCTGGTCGCCAACACGGTCTCGCTGACGTTGCTGATGCGCGGGCAGAAGGACAGCCTGAACGTGCGCGGCGCCTTCCTGGAGGTGGCGGCGGACGCGCTGGGCTCGGTGGCGGTCATCATCGCCGCCGTCGTGATCATGACCACCGGCTGGCAGGCGGCGGACCCGATCGCCTCGATCGCCATCGCGCTGATGATCGTCCCGCGCACCTGGAAGCTGCTCCAGGAGACGCTCGACGTGCTCCTGGAGGCGGCGCCCAAGGGGGTCGACGTGGCGGAGGTGCGCGCTCACATCCTGGCCCTGGACGGGGTCGAGGACATCCACGACCTGCACGCCTGGACCATCACCTCCGGCATGCCGGTGCTCTCCGCGCACGTGGTCGTCAGCTCCGACGTCCTGAACGCGATCGGCCACGAGAAGATGCTGCACGAGCTCCAGGGCTGTCTGGGTGTCCACTTCGACGTCGAGCACTGCACGTTCCAGCTCGAACCGAGCGGACACGCGGAGCACGAGGCGAAGCTCTGCCACTGACGGTCGCGCGGCCCGCCCGCGCCCACGCGACGGGCGGATCCGGCACCGGGAAACCCGGAGGCGGCGCGGGGCGGGCGCTGCTAGCGTGGCCGGCGATCCCTGGAGGTGGGTTGATGACGGCCGTGTCCGGCGCTGCCACGCGCAGCGACCTCGTCGTCCCCGTCTTCCGGGCCCGGGGCTGACCCGCCGTCCACCGACGCGTCGGCCGGGCCCCTCATCCAAGGGTTCTCCATGACCGATCCCCTGACCAACCCCGTGCCCGATCCCACGACCGGCCTCACGGCCGAGGGCGGCACCGCCTGGCGCACTCGCCGGGAGACCTCCGCCGACGTCGCCGAGGTGCACGCCGTGACCGCCGCCGCCTTCGGCCGGGCGGAGGAAGCCGATCTGGTGGACGCGCTGCGCGCCGATCCCGGAGCGTGGCTTCCCGGCCTTTCGTACGTCGCCGAGGCCCCGGACGGCACGATCGCGGCGTACGCCCTGATCACCCGCTGTCATGTCGACGATGTCCCGGCGGCCGCGCTGGCGCCGGTCGCCGTCCGTCCCGACCTGCACCGCCGAGGCGCCGGATCGGCCGTCGTACGGGCGGTGCTGGAAGCGGCACGCGCACGGGGCGAGCGGCTCGTCCTCGTGCTCGGGCATCCCGGGTACTACCCGAGGTTCGGGTTCGGACCCGCCGCCGGCCACGGCATCCGGCCCGGTTTCGACGTGCCGCCCGAACACCTGATGGCCCTCGTCCTCGACGATTCCGTGCCGGTGGCACCGGGCACGATCAGGTATCCGGCCGCGTTCGGCGTCTGACCCATGCGGGCCGCGTGTCCCGCCCCGGGACCCCGGGGCGGGACATGCGGAGAGTCGCGAAGTGCCGGGAGTGCCGGATTCGTACGGCAGACTTGGCCCTGAAAAACCGATGCGAAGGATGGGTATGCCGATCACACCTGCCACCGCGACGCACAGTTCGTCGAACGGCACCGCTGAAGCGATCTTGCTGGAACTGGTCGACGAGGACGGCAACACGATCGGTACGGCGGAGAAGCTCGCGGCCCATCAGCCCCCGGGACAGCTCCACAGGGCGTTCTCGGTGTTCCTCTTCGACGAGCAGGGCCGGCTGCTGCTGCAGCAGCGCGCGCTCGGCAAGTACCACTCCCCCGGCGTCTGGTCGAACACCTGCTGCGGCCACCCCTACCCGGACGAGGCACCCTTCGCGGCGGCGGCCCGGCGGACGTACGAGGAGCTCGGCGTGTCACCGACGCTGCTCGCCGAGGCGGGCACGGTCCGTTACAACCACCCGGACCCGGACTCGGGACTGGTGGAGCAGGAGTACAACCACCTGTTCGTCGGAATGGTGCAGTCCGCGCCGCGGCCCGACCCGGAGGAGGTCGGCTCGACGGCCTTCGTGACCGCCGCCGAGCTGGCGGAGCGGCACGCGAAGGAACCCTTCTCGGCGTGGTTCATGACCGTGCTGGACGCGGCCCGTCCGGCGATGCGGGAACTGACGGGTCCGTCCGCGGGCTGGTAGCCGCTCCGCGGGACGCCCGGCGCCAGGGCCTGTCCGACCCTTCCCGCCGTCGCCCGGCAGACGGGAGGGGTCAGACAGACCCCAGCGGCAGGGCCGCCCAGATCACCTTGCCGCCGCCCGCGGTGTACTCGACGTCGCACCCTCCGCCGAACTCCCTGGTCACCTCGCGCACCAGCAGCAGGCCCCGGCCGCCGGTCTGCCCGTAGTCGGCTTCCAGGGCGGTCGGACGATAGGGGTGGTCGTCCTCGACGGACACCCGCACCCAGTCGGCGCCGACCGCGACCTCCACCGCGAGCATCGGCGACAGAAGTGCCGCGTGCTTGACGGCGTTCGTGACCAGTTCGGAGACGATCAACAGCAGTCCCTGAACGACATCGTCCGAGACCGGAACCCCCTGGCGGACCAGCAGATCACGGACGGCGTGCCGCGCCTGCGGCACCGAGGCTTCGACGGCGGCGGCGGTGAACCGCCACACCCCCTCGTACGGCAGCGGTCCGGGCGATCTGACGTCGGGAGTCGCGACTCCGCCTTCGGGGCTCGGGTCGGACCCGCGCCCGAGGTTCTCCATCGTCCGGTCGCCACCCTTGCGCTCGATTGTCACCACACCGTCGAGTGTTGGTAATGCGCCGGTCCGTACCGGTTGACTGAACAGAAGTCAGCAATTATCGCCGATTTCTGACCACTAATGTCAGATAAAGCCAGCCCTACGACAAGAATTGCCACTTTAATGTCGACTTCCGAAACTTTTCGGGTTGTACGGGTTTGACCCCCGACTGACCCGATTCGTTCCGCGCCGCTCCACCGCCCGTCATACCCTCCGGGACCATGATCGGAGTCCGGCCGGACGCTCCGGATAGCATCCGGCGTATGGAGCCGCAGTTGTTGCACCACGTCGGCGACGGGGTCGCCACCGTCGTCATCCATCACCCCGCCAAGCGGAACGCCATGACGACGCCCATGTGGCGCGCGCTGCCGCCGCTGCTGGACGCGCTGAGCGCGCACGCCGACGTGCACGCGCTCGTGCTCACCGGCGAGGGCGGCACGTTCTGCGCCGGGGCGGACATCTCGACGCTGCGGGAGTCGCCGGACGAGGCCCAGGGCCTCGCCGTGCTCGCCGAGGAGGCGCTCGCCGCGTTCCCCAAGCCGACGCTGGCCGCGATCCGCGGCTACTGCGTGGGTGGCGGGTCCCAGCTCGCGGCGGCCTGCGATCTCCGATTCGCGCAGGAGGACTCGCTGTTCGGGGTGACCCCGGCGAAGCTCGGCATCGTCTACCCGGCTTCCTCCACCCGCAGGCTCGCGGCACTGGTGGGGCCGTCCGCCGCCAAGTACCTGCTCTTCTCCGGCGAGTTGATCGACACCGAGCGCGCGCTGCGCACCGGTCTCGTGGACGAGGTACTGCCCGAGGGCGAACTCGACAAGCGGGTCGCGGAGTTCACCCGCGTCCTGGCGGCGCGCTCGCTGCTGACGCAGGCGGCGGCGAAGGAGTTCGTGAACGGGCGCACCGACCGTGACGCCCACTGGGCGCGGCAGGCACGCGCCGGCGGCGACACCGCGGAGGGGGTCGCCGCCTTCCTCGAACGCAGGCAGCCGCAGTTCACTTGGGCTCCCTGAGGGCTCACCCGGCTCGCGGGGCGCGGCATCGGCCGTCGCCCCGCTCTACCTTTGGTCTTGGCCAGTGTTCCGGCGTTTGCGCCGGGGGTGAAGGCCGTCTCAGAGCTGCTCCGACCCGCACGTGAGCAGGGGTCCGCAGTGTTCGCCTCAGCCCGTCACGTGGGGCGCTTCTGGTTCTCGAAGTACTGCTTCACGACGGTCAGGGGTGCCCAGCCGCAGCTTCCGGCGAAGTACGAGCCGGACCAGAAGTGTCCGCCCCACGGGTACCGGCGGATGTGGCTGTCGTGCTCCTTGCGCAGCAGCTGGGCCGAGACGCCCTTGAGGGAGTTGACCAGCTTGGAGAGCTGGACCTTCGGCGGGTAGTGCACGAGCAGGTGGACGTGATCGGCCTCGCCGTTGAACTGTGTCAGTTCGGCTTCGAAGTCCGCGCAGACCTCTCGCGTGATCTCTTCGCAGCGTTTCAGGATCGGGTCGGTCATGGCTCCGCGCCGGTACTTCGTGACAAAGACCAAGTGGACGTGAAGGTTGTGGACGACGTGGCGTCCGGTGCGCACATCGGGGTTCGGGTTCCGGCGTGGTGACATGAACCACGTATGTATGGTGATCACTGTGCAGCTCAGGTACAGGTTCCGCCTGTACCCGAACGGTTCGCAGCGCTCGGCGCTGGCACGGTCGTTCGGGTGCGCTCGGGTTGTCTTCAACGACGCGTTGCGCGTCCGT